>JALZGD010000039.1:0-414 GCA_030861205.1 Actinomycetota bacterium | reverse complement strand
GGAGAGCACTGTTGGTTGAGAACCTGATCTCGCCGTCGATCTCCGGCGCCTCGCGTTGCGACCGACCTATCCAGGATCCGTCGTCGAGATCCAATCGTTCGGCGAGGACCTCGAACGCCGATCCAACGAGCGAGCGGGACCTTCGCTCCATCGTCACTTCAGCGGCAGACGAAACCGCCTCGGCTCTTTCGCGGGCCACGGCCTCTGCCACCTGATCCGCCATGTCGTAGCTGCCGGTGCCGGGCTCGCGCGAGTAGGTGAACGTCCCGATCCAGTCGAGGTCTGTCGCGGAAACGAAGTCTTCGACCTGGGCCGCGTCGTCATCGGTCTCGCCGGGGAACCCGAGGATGAAGGTCGCTCGGATCCCGGCAAGTGGATCGGCACCCCGTATGCGCTCGATCATGGATTCGAAAC
>JALZGD010000198.1 GCA_030861205.1 Actinomycetota bacterium | reverse complement strand
GCCCGTCGAGGAGGAGCACCTCTTCTATCTGATGAGCAGGGGCATCGACCGCGTGACGGCGCAGAAGCTCGTCGTCTTCGGGTTCTTTGGCGAGGTCCTCGATCGCATCCGCGTTCCGGCGGTGCGGGATGAGTTGTCAGGTGCGATCGCGACGAAGGTCGAAGGGGAGCAAAGGCTCGAGGTGGCAGTGTGATGGCCGACTACGAAACCGTTGCAAAGCTCGACGAGATCCCCGACGGCGGGACGAAGCAGGTCGTCTACAAAGGCGACCTGGTCGGGCTGTACCGCGTCGGCAGCGACGTATTTGCCATCGGTGACGTATGCACGCACGAGGAGGCATATCTGACCGACGGCGATTTCGATCCCGATGAGCTCGAAGTCGAATGTCCGCTACACGGCTCCCATTTCAATGTCGTCGACGGGAGCGTGCGGATACTTCCGGCAACGAAACCGGAGCCCGCGTACGAAGTGAAGCTCGAGGGTGATCTCGTTCTGGTCGGCCCTCGCATGACGATCGAGGGGAGAACCTGAAGTGAGTGACAAGCTGTTGGTGATCGAGGACCTTCATGTCGAAGTCGAGGGACGCGAGATCCTCAAGGGTCTCAATCTCGAGCTCGACAAGGGGCAGATCCACGCCATCATGGGTCCGAACGGGTCGGGGAAATCGACGCTCGCATATGTGTTGACCGGTCGGCCGGGTTACGAAGTGACGGGCGGCAAGGTCACCTACAACGGCGAGAGCATCCTCGATCTCGGCCCGGACGAGCGCGCGCAGCGAGGCATCTTCCTAGCGTTCCAATACCCGACCGAAGTGCCGGGGGTCTCCGTTGTCAACTTCCTGCGGACGGCGTACAACGCGATCCATCCTGACAGCACGAAATCCGCGATGCAGTTCCGCATGTACCTACAAGAGAAGGTCGACCTTCTCGAGATCCCGACCGAGCTCGTCGATCGCTACGTCAACCAGGGTTTCTCGGGCGGCGAGAAGAAGCGCAACGAGATCCTGCAGATGGCGGTGCTCGAGCCCGAACTTGCGATCCTCGACGAGACCGACTCGGGTCTCGATATCGACGCCTTGAAGCATGTCTCTGAAGGTGTCAACAAGCTCGCCGGACCGGAGGTAGGGATCCTTTTGATCACCCACTACCAGCGGCTTCTCAATTACATCCGTCCCGACGTGGTTCACGTCCTGATGGCCGGTCAGATCGTCACCTCGGGAGGGTTCGAGCTGGCAGAGCGCCTCGAGGCCGAGGGGTACGCCGTGCTAGGAAAGGATCTCGGTCTTTCCGAGACCGAGATCGCGGACGTCGAGGAAATCGAAGATGCGTCGTAACGGCCGGGCGACAATGAGACTGCTATGTCGCTAGACGCGCAGGTCGTTCGCAAAGACTTCCCGATCTTCGAGACGACGGCCCACGGGAAGCGGCTTGTCTATCTGGACTCGGCGGCCACGTCACAGAAGCCGCGACAGGTCGTTGACCGGATCGTTCGGTTCTACGAGCACGAGAACGCGAACGTGCACCGCGGCATCTACGAGCTCGGGGAGCTCGCGACGGCCGCCTACGAGGGAGCGCGGGATGCGTGCGCACGTTTCATCGGCGCCCGGAGCTCACGATCGATCGTTTTCACGAAAGGGACGACCGAATCGATCAACCTCGTGCGCTTCTCGTGGGGCAGATTCAACGTCGGCGAAGGTGACGAGATCCTTGTCACCGAGATGGAACACCACTCGAACCTGATCCCGTGGCAACTTCTTGCTCAGGAGAACGGCGCCGTTCTTCGCCACCTACCGGTCGACGATGAGGGGAAACTCCGCGTCGACCTGCTCGGCGAATACATCACCGACAAGACGAAGATCGTTTGCGTTGCGCTGATGTCCAACGTGCTTGGGACGATCAATCCGATACGAGAGATATCCGATGCGGCTCACGCCGTAGGCGCGCGGATACTGGTCGACGCGGCTCAAGCTGCGCCCCACATGACTTTCAACGTCGACGAGCTCGATGCGGACTTCCTGGCCTATTCGGCGCACAAGATGTGCGGACCGACGGGTGCCGGCGTGCTCTACGCGCGCGAGGACCTGCTCGAAGAGATGCCTCCCTTCCACGGCGGGGGCGAGATGATCCGCGAGGTGTGGGCAGACCACGCGACGTGGAACGAAATCCCCTACAAGTTCGAAGGCGGGACCCCCAACATCGCTCAGGCCATCGGGATGGGGGCAGCCGTCGAATACCTCGAGGATCTCGGGATGGACGCAGTGCGCGAGCACGAGATCCAGTTGGCGAAGTACGCGATGGACCAGCTTGCTCAGGTCGGTGCTCGCATCTACGGTCCGACCGATCCCGAAGCCCGCGGCGGTGTGGTGTCGTTCAACCTCGACGAGGTTCACCCCCATGACATGGCGACGATCCTTGACCAAGAGGGATTGTGTATCCGCGCAGGCCACCACTGCGCGCAGCCGTTGATGCGTAAGCTCGGCGTCCCGGCAACCGCGCGCGCGTCCTTCTACATCTACAACGACGAAGAAGATGTCGATGCGTTGATCGCCGCTCTCGACAAAGCGAAAGGGTGGTTCATCTGAGCCTCGACGAGCTCTACAAAGAAGTGATCCTCGACCATTACCGTTCCCCTAGGAACAAGGGTCGGTTGGATCCTCACGATGTCGCGCTCGAGCGAAACAACCCGCTGTGTGGGGACGAGATCGAACTGTTCTTGAGATTCGACGGCGACACGCTCGAAGGGATCGCGTTCGACGGTAAGGGCTGCTCGATCTCACAGGCGAGCGCATCGATGATGACCGAGAAGGTGAAAGGGCTGTCCAGCAAAGAAGCCGGCGCGATGGCCGAATCGATCAAGAAGATGATGGCGGGTGAGGCCGAAGGCGACGCCGACCAGCTCGGCGATCTCGTCTCATTGAAAGGGGTCGTGAAGTACCCGGTCCGAATCAAGTGCGCCCTTCTCGGCTGGAACACCCTGCTGGAGGCCCTCGACGAGGGGGACGTCTCACCCGGATAGGCGGGCTCCGGGCGCTTTAGTACTATTACCAAGTTGCAAATCCTGTAAAGTCATGGTACACAGTTCGGCGTGGCACGCCTCGGTGACGATTCCGCAACCAGGACCGCAAAAGTCCTGTCGTTGCCCACGAGAGCGGCGATCCTGTCGCACCTTCTGCGCTCGGGGCCGAAGACCGTCAAGGAGATAGCCGAGCACTTCAGGATCCATCCGAACGTTGCTCGGGCTCACCTCGATCTGATGGTGGAAGCCGGCTTCCTCGCAACGGAGACGCGCAGGCAGACGAAGGGCCGTCCTGCCAAGGTGTACTTCACGTGGGAGGGCGAAGCGGCATCCCTGGCGGAAGCCGGGGTCGACGTCGATGCCGGCCCCTCTCGTTCCGTCGACGACCTCGAGGTCGAGCTTCGCGTCCTCGAGCGCATGCTGGGTGATGCCCAGGGCCAGGTAGGTCGCTTACGTGAGTTGATTGCAGACATGAAGGCAACTGGAGCAGGACAAGGAGGAATAACGGATGGCTGATTACGCGAACCCGGATGCACTCGTCGAGACCGACTTCGTCGAGCAACACCTCGACGACTCGAGCATCGTCCTCGTCGAAGTGGACGAGGACACTCATGCATACGAGAAAGGGCACATCCCCGGGGCGATCGCGCTCGATTGGGAGACCGAACTACACGACACGCCTCGTCGCGAGTTCGTCTCTGCGGAAGGGCTGGCGAAGCTGCTCGGCGAGAAGGGCATATCGAACGATCAGACGATCGTCCTCTACAGCGGGAACAACAACTGGTTTGCCTCGTACGCGTACTGGCTCTTCAAGTACCGCGGCGTCGAGAACGTGAAACTGCTGAACGGGGGCCGTAAGAAGTGGGAGCTCGAGAGCAAGCTGCTCACACAGGACGAACCCAACCGTCAACCGACCACCTACACGATCGGATCAGAAAAGCCCGAACTGCGGATCTTCCGCGACGAGGTGCTGAAGCGCGTTGAGGGTCCAGCGGCGTGGGTAGACGTTCGCTCGCCGGAGGAGTTCCGCGGCGAGCGGACCCACATGCCCGAATACCCCCAGGAGGGCGTGCTCCGGGGCGGGCACATCCCCGGCGCCCACAGCGTGCCGTGGAAGCGGGCGGCCAACGACGACGGCACGTTCAAGGCCGTGCCCGACCTCAAGGCGATCTACGAGGGTGAGATCGGGCTCAACCCCGAGGACGACATCGTCGTCTACTGCCGGATCGGCGAGCGGTCGAGCCACACCTGGTTCGTCCTCCAGCAACTCCTCGGGTACCCGACCATCCGCAACTACGACGGCTCGTGGACCGAGTGGGGCAACTCCGTCCGCGTCCCGATCGAGAAGCCGTAACGAACAAGAGCCCCCGGCGGGCCGGCCGTCCCCCAGCTGCGGCCGGCCCGGTCAGGGGCTCTTGAGAGTGGGGGACGGGGTGGCGGTCCGTCCCCTCGGTGGCGCCCGGCGGGTGGGCTCGATGCGCCACGTGCAATGAACGCCTCCGCCCTCCCCTTATGACGCGCTGCGTGGCGGCTTGGCTCGCTCGGTGGTGAGACGATGGACGACTACAACGCCAGGGTGATCGACGAGTTCCGGGCCAAGGGCGGGAAGCTGCCCGGCCCGGCCGAGGGCCAGGTGCTGCTGCTGCTGCACACCCGCGGTGCGCGGACGGGCGCCGAGCGGGTGACACCGGTGACCTACCAGCCGCTTGCCGACGGGTGGGCGATCTTCGCCGCCCACGCCGGCTCGGCCAGGAACCCCGCCTGGTACCACAACCTCGTCGCGCACCCGGAGACGATCATCGAGGTCGGGACCGAGACGGTGCCC
>JALZGD010000038.1:8660-13252 GCA_030861205.1 Actinomycetota bacterium | reverse complement strand
GTGAAGCGGGCCCCGTGGCGGCGCGAAATGGATGTCGACGACCCCATGGGGCTCCCGCGGTCGGCCTATCAGCGAGCGATGGGGGAGATCGAAAGGGGTGTCCACAAGCTCGCCGACCTCCTGTGCTCGGGAACGTCTGCTACCTAGGGCCCTCCGAAAACACTCTCCGCCTCTTCTTCACCGGCGGACCCTAGGATGGATGGCGGCGGGCCCGAAGACCATTCACGAGAGGATGATCTTGAAAGTTGCGCTCGGCGCAGATCACGCGGGCTTTCATTTGAAAACATCTGTCGCCAAGCACCTCATCGGAGCGGGCCACGAGATCATCGATCTCGGCACCGATTCCGAAGAGCCGGTCGACTATCCCGCTTACTGCGCCGCGGTCGCTCGTGCAGTTGCTTCGGGAAGCGCAGACCGCGGGGTCGTCATCGGCGGCAGTGGGCAGGGTGAGCAGATCGCAGCCAACAAGGTCCACGGCGTCAGGGCAGCGCTATGTCACGATGAATACACGGCTCGCTATGCCCGCCTCCATAACGATGCGAATGTCTTGTCGTTGGGGGGACGCCTGTTGGGGGAGACGCTGGCTCTCGTCGTCCTCGACACGTTCCTGCAGACGGACTTCGAAGGGGGCCGACACGCTCGCCGCATCGCGCAGATAGCCGAAATCGAGGAAGAGGAGTGCCGCAAGAATGAGTAATCCCGGCTGGGCCGACTGGCAAGCGGTCGAGAAGATCGACCCGGAGATCGCCGAAGCGATCCTCGACGAGGTGCACCGCGAGAACACGAAGATCGAGCTGATCGCGTCCGAGAACTTCTCGTCGCCGGCCGTGTTGGCCGCGCTTGGCACTCCGCTGACGAACAAGTACGCCGAGGGATATCCGGGACGCCGTTACTACGGCGGATGCGAGTTCGTCGACGTCGCCGAGAACCTTGCGATCGATCGGGCCAAGGCGCTGTTCGGGGCGGAGCACGTGAATGTGCAACCGCACGCGGGCGCCCAGGCGAACGCCGCGGCCTATTTCGCCTTCTTGCAACCCGGCGACACCTTCATGGGGATGGAGCTTGCGCAGGGCGGTCACTTGACTCACGGATCTCCCGTGAACTTCACGGGCAAGATGTTCAACGTCGTCTCCTACGGCGTTCGCAAAGACACCGAGACCATCGATCTGGACGAGGTGCGTGACATCGCCAAGCGCGAGCGTCCGAAGCTGATCGTTGCCGGAGCGACTGCGTATTCGCGCATCTGGGACTTCGCGGGGTTCCGCTCGATCGCGGACGAGGTCGGCGCGATCTTCCTTGTCGATGCCGCTCATTTCATCGGTCTCGTTGCGGGTGGTGCTCATCCGAATCCCGTGGAGCATGCAGATGTCGTGACGTGCACGACGCACAAGACGTTGCGGGGGCCGCGCGGCGCAATGATCATGTGCAAGGAGGAACACGCAAAAGCGATCGACAAGAGCGTGTTCCCGGGATGGCAGGGCGGACCTCTCATGCATTCGATCGCGGCGAAAGCCGTTGCGTTCGCCGAAGCTGCCACGGACGAGTTCCGCTCCTACGCCCATCAAGTCGTCGACAACGCTCGGACGATGGCGTCCACCCTTCAGCAGGAGGGATTGCGCATCGTTTCGGGAGGCACGGACAACCACTTGATGCTCGTCGACCTGCAGCCGATAGGGCTCACCGGTAAAGAGGCCGAGGCGCGGCTCGATGCAGTCGGCATAACCGTGAACAAGAACGCGATCCCGTACGACCCCGAGAAACCGTTCATTGCGTCCGGCATCCGCGTCGGGACGCCGGCGGTCACGACCTGCGGAATGAAATCCGATGAGATCGCCGAGGTTGCTTGGTTGATCGCCACCGCACTGAAAGACGACTTGGAAACGACAAAGTCAGAGGTCCGGAGGCGGGTCTCGGAGCTGACGACGAGGTTCCGTCCCTACCCAGACGTTCAATAGCTATAGAGCCAAAGGGCGACGGTGGAAGCGCGACTGGCCGACTATCTCTTCATTGGAGTGATCGCAGCCGCGATCTCTTTCGCGGCGACGCCTTTGGTCCGGCTCTTGTCGATGAAGATCGGAGCGATCGACAACCCGAACGATCGCAAGGTCCACGCGCGGCCTACTCCGACACTAGGTGGGCTTGCGATCTTCATAGGGATCGGCGGCTCTGCGTTCGCGGCGAGCTTGCTGCACGTTTTCCGCCCCCTGTTCACGCAGTCGTCGCAGCTACTCGGGATCGGCGCAGGCGCTTTGGTCATCTTCTTGCTGGGTGCAGTCGACGACCTCCACGACCTACCGGCCCCCGTGAAGCTTGCCGGTCAGGTCTTCGCCGCCGGGATCTTGTTTCTTGCGGGCGTGAAGATGCAAACCATCCTTCTACCCGGCAACTTGATAACGCTCGGTGACGACGTTTCCGTGCTCGTCACGGTCTTGTGGCTGGTAGCGATGATGAACGCGGTGAACCTGGTGGACGGGCTCGATGGGCTCGCGGCCGGCATCGTTGCGATCGCGGGAAGCGCGTTCTTCGTGTACACGTTCCAACTCGCGCAATCGGGGGGAGTGGGTCCGGTCTACGCGGCTCCGCTGATCGCGATCTTGATCGTCGGGGCAGCTCTGGGATTCCTCCGACATAACTTCCATCCTGCACGGATCTTCATGGGGGACTCGGGCTCGATGTTGTTGGGCTTGGTCCTGGGGGCCGCGACTGTTATCGGCGTGGGCAGTGTCCCTTCGGGTCTGTCGGCCACGAGCGTGTTCCTCGCGTACTTCCCCCTGTTGATCCCCTTGATGGTGCTCGCGCTTCCGATCCTCGACGCGATGTTCGCGATCGTGCGGCGCGCTCGGCGTCGGCGCAGCGTTTTTCACGCCGACAAGGAGCACATCCATGATGTACACGTGGGCAGCGCTCGCGGCGGGTGCCGCCCTGGCCTTCACCTTCCTCGACCGGGCGGACGTCATCTTCGGATTGCCCATCGCGGTAGGTGCTTTGGTGCTGTACACGCTGTTTCCCGTCCTGACGAAGACCATCCAGGAGCGCCTCCGGGGCTGATCGCCCCCGAAAGGGAACCCAGCGGTGGTCCCGCCGTATGGCTACTATCGCTGTAGTAGGCATCGCCTGATGCGTAGGTTCTCGACGATCTAGGACTGGGGGACGTGATCGATCCCTTGTGGCGCGCGGCCCCCACGGTTCTCGTGCGTTTCCGTGGGCTGCTGCTCGGTCAGGTCCTCGCAAGCGCGCTGCTCGTCCTCGCCGTCTTGACCGGTCCGATGTTCCTGTCGGCCATCGGCAATGCCGCCATCAACTCGTCGATCGCAGCAACCGATCGGTTCACCAGCGGCTTTTCCCTGTCGGTCGGTAACGAGTTCGAGCGAACCGTTCGCAACCGCCGGATCGGTCTCGATTATCAAAGGCTCGATCGCGGTCTCGATCGCGCCACGTCGGGCTTGAGCCACCTCGGACACCGGGTGTCGACGATCATCTCGACGGCGACGACGGCGACGGCGGATGGTTCAGATTCTGAGTACCCGGTCCGAATGATCGCCAGGACGGGCGCGGTCGACCACGTTGCTCCGATCGCGAAAGCAACCGTCGTCACGGACGGTTTGTGGATCCCCGACGTCGTTGCTAACGAGCTCGATGTCGGTCCATCGGATGAATTGAGTCTGACTTCTTCAGGTCACCGGGTGCGAGTGCCGGTGGCGGGCATTTACAAGAATCTCATCAACACAAACCTCAACCCGTTCTGGAGCCCCCTCGAGCAACAGATAAACCCGCTTAATCCCGTCGCGCCCCCACCTCCACCGTTGATCATCGGGACGAGACCGCTCGTCACTGGCCTCGCACACCGTCTACATCAGAGGTCTGCGTTCTTCCAATGGGACTACCCGATCGCAACGCGGACCGATGTAACGCTTCACGACGCGAACCTGTTGTCCCGCGGCTTAACGGATCTAGAGAACAACTTGTCCACGCCTTCGACGCCGTTGGGCCGATCGCTCGCTTGCCCGTTCTGTATCCACTATGGCTTCCCCAACATCGCTTTCGGACTGCAAACGGCGATCGATGCCGCTCATGCACAGGTCGACAGCTTGCGCGAGCCCGTTACCGCGGTGACGAGCGCTGCTGCGCTGGTTGCGCTCGTCACGATCGGCGCAGCCTGTGGTTATGCAGCATCGAGGCGATCTGCAGAATTCCGACTGTTGTCCGTCAGGGGTTGGTCGCCTGCAAAGGTGGCAGCCAAGAGCTCGGTTGAGTCGATGCTCCCGGTGGTTCTTGGAACCCCGATCGGATACGTAGCCGCCCGAGCGGTTCTGCTCGCGATCGGTCCGGGCGGCGCGGTTACCGCGAGCCCGTACCTTCTCGTTGCCTTCACGATGCCCGCAGCGTTGCTCGTGTGCTTCGCAACGACAGCCGCTCTTGTGTCGCGGACGACAGTTACCCGTTCCACTTCTGCGAAGCGCAGCCCGATCATGTGGGAGGTTGCTCCGCTGGCGGCAGGAGCAGGCCTCTTCTACTGGCTACAGTCGGCCGCGGGGCGCTTCTCTGCTCACGGCAACACGTTGCGGGACGTCGCCCTGTTGCTCGGCGTTCCG
>JALZGD010000038.1:3656-8650 GCA_030861205.1 Actinomycetota bacterium | reverse complement strand
TTGCTCGTGGCCGGCGTTGCGGGGATCGCGGCGCGGTTCTTTCGATGGGCAGTGGAAGCGAGTGCGCGATTCGTCGACCGACTCCGACCTTCGATCTATCTGGCGATGCGGCGACTTGCTTCTTCCGGCGCGCTGCTGACAGGGATGCTCGTCGCGTCCGTTCTGGCCGTTGGTATCGCTTCATATGGCAGCGCGATGGCGTCGTCGATGCGCGAGACGACCGAGGCGAAAGCGGCGGTCTTCATCGGTGGCGACGTCTCGGTTACGACCCAGCCTGGCTATCACGTTCCGAAATCGTTTCCATTCCCGACAACGCAGGCGTATCAGTTCTCGGACGGGGTCAGGGTCGAGCCATCCGGGGCGGCCGTGGGCCTGCTTGCGGTCGATCCGAGCACCCTCGAGCGAGGGGTTCGGTGGTATCCGAGCTTCAGCTCGTCCTCCCTGCACGACATCGTCGGCGCGATCGGGCAGCCGGCGCGCTCGACTCTGCCGATCGTCGTCGTCGGCGATCCACAGAACGTCGCCCAGCTTCAGCTCAACGGCGTCACCATCCCGACGCGCGTCGTTTCGCGTGCGTCCGCTTTCCCCGGGACCTATGACACGAGACCGTGGGTGGTCGTGAGCCGAGCGGCGTTGAGCGAAGCTGCGCAGGCGACCGGCGGCACCGATCCTGTCGGGAACCTTTCGGCGTTCACGCCGACGTGGGTCCGCGGCGATCCCGCGGCCGTTTCCGAAGCGTTGAGCCGGATCGGATTTCTTTCGACCGACATCCTCACGACCCAGCAGGTGCTCGACCAGCCCGCGTATCTGGCGGCAACGCGGACCTTCCGGATCTTGCAAGCAATAGGGATCGCGGCCGCAGTGCTCGCCGCGGTTGCGATCCTGTTGTACGTACAAGCTCGCCAGCGATCGCGGGCAGTCGTCGCTGCGCTGTCGTCGCGGATGGGACTTAGCAGGCGTGCGCAGATCGGCGCGACTTTCGTCGAGCTGTTTGCGATGCTTCTGTGCGCGACCGTCTTCGGATTCGCGATCGGTGCGTCGGTTGCTGCATTGATCCACGGGCATGCGGATCCCCTTCCCGGCTTACCGCCGCCCCCGCTGCTGAGCATCTCCTTCGTCCAGATCGCACCGATGGTGCTGTCGGGCGCGGCGCTCGCGGGCGCCGGTGCTGTCGTTGCCCAGATCGTCGTCGACAGGGCGAACTTCGCAGAAGCGATGAGACATGCCGACTGACTGGCGCGGGGTGCGGTGCGTCGGCGTATCCAAGACGTACGCAACCGCTAGCGGCGCCGTAAAAGCACTGTCGGCTGTGGACGCGACGTTTGACCCGGGTGAGATCACGGTCGTCATGGGGCCATCCGGTAGCGGTAAGTCATCCCTGCTGCGCGTGGTGGCGGGGCTCGATCGACCGGACACGGGGCGAGTGGTTGTCGACGGTGTCGATACGGAGAGGTTGACCGCGCGCAGATTGCGGCGGGTTAGGCGCCAGCTGATCGGTTACGTCTTCCAGCGGCCGGAGGAGAATTTCATCCCTTACCTGACGGTGGACGAGAACCTGAGAGTTCTCGCGCGCGCCGCGCCTCATCGCGTCGACCCCGGCGTGCTCGACGGGCTGGGGATGGGTGACAAGCGACACCAGTTGCCGGGGCGGCTGTCGGGAGGCGAGCAACAGCGCGCGGCTCTTGCCCAAGCCTTGCTGACGCGGCCCCCCTTCGTCGTGGCGGACGAGCCAACGGCGGAATTAGATGCGCATTCCGGCGGCCTTCTTCTCGACGCGATCTCGAAAGCTTCGAGCGAAGGCGTCGGATTGATCATTGCTACCCACGATCCCGAGGTGGCGGAGATCGCCGACAGGATCATTCGGATCGACAGCGGGAGTGTGTCGCCTGCGCTCGATGATTCGCGTCACCGGCGACGCGACCGCGCCATAGCGAGGAGCGCGCCTGCCCTTACCGACGACAGCGTGGTGCTATCCGCGGAACGCTTGTCGAAGTCGTACAAAAGCGAGGACGAGATCGTCCGAGCTCTAGACGATGTCTCACTGAAGCTTGCGGCCGGAGAGCTCGTGGCGATCATGGGCAGGTCCGGATCCGGCAAGACGACGTTGCTCAACATCTTGGCCGGTTGGGAGATCGCGGACTCCGGAGCCGTCGGAGGACCCGTGGGTTCGATCGCAAGGCTCGCGTGGCGAGATGTGTCGGTCGTCCCGCAAACGCTCGGCCTGATCGAGGAGCTCACCGTCCAGGAAAACGTCGCTTTTCCCGCGAGGATGGCGGGCGAGCGCGCCGGAGACATCCGACCGTTGCTGCGGCGACTCGGGATAGATCACTTAGCCGGCCGGCTCTCTAAAGAGATATCGCTCGGCGAGCAGCAGCGCTGCGCGATCGCCCGCGGGGTCGTCACAGCCCCTCGTGTGTTGCTCGCCGATGAACCGACGGCTCACCAGGACGTAGCCTCGGGGCGCCGGATATTCGACGTTCTGCGAGAGCGAGTGGACGCAGGCGGGTGCGTCGTTGTTGCGACCCACGACGAGCGACTGCTCGACCACGCGGATCGAGTCGTAAACATGGCGGACGGTCGCATCGTCTGATGTAGCCGGTCGCCGGGCCGATTTCACCACCCGTGCGCGAAAAGGGTTACGGACTTCCAAAACCTTGGTTATCGAGTTGCGCGAAATGGGGCGATGGGATAGCTTGTGAAAAGTTTCACAAGGAGGGGTTGGGATAGGATGCCCCGGCCCTGGGGCCCCTCTCTCAGCCCTCCTGGCGTCACGAGAAAGAGGCGGTTCGGTGGAGAAGCGGCCGGCGCGCTGGGGTTCGGACGCAAGCAAAGGAATGAACCAGGCCTCGCGCGGGCTGGCAATGGCGTTCGGGTGCGTCGGCATCATCCTCCTGTTCTTCGGGGCCGGGAAATTGGTCGACGACTGGCTCGGCATCAAGCCGTGGGTCGAAGTCATCGGGTCGATCGCCGGGTGGGCCGCAGCGACGTACGTGGTCTACCAGGGCACTAGGCGTGGGTTGTAGGGCGAAGGGGCGAACGGCTAAGTGATCGAAGTCCAGATGGTCAAGAGGATGATGCGACGCGCGCTCTATCTCGCGCCCGCCGTTGTCCTTGCGCTCGGGATCGCCGGCGGCTGGACGTGGGCACTTTCTGCCGCGATCGGCATAGCCCTGACCGTCGGCAACCTCTGGTTGGCCGCCCGCATCATCGGTGGGGTAGCCGAGAACAACCCCAACCTCTTGCTGGTCGGCGCGATGACGGCATTCACTTTCGGCCTCGCGATCCTGACCGGCATTGCGTTCGCCCTGAAACAGATCGATTCGATCGACTTCCCCGTTACGGGATTCGTTCTCATCGGCAGTCACCTCGTGCTCGTGATGTGGGAGGGCGCGAAGGCGTACCCGCTCGATCCTCGAACGAAGAAAGCGGCGGCAGCGAGCGCCGCTTCGAATCAAGTCCTGTCGTCGGCGGCGAAGACAAGGAGCTAGCGTTGTTGAAACAGATCGAGACGACCACTTCGTCCCTTAGATGGCGGCTCGTCCTCTTACTCAGCGTGGCTGCGGTCTTCATGTCGGGCTGCGCCAAGATCGACATCAACGAGGTCTTCTTCTGGGATCCGGTTGCTCTGAAGGGGTCGCCGTTCGCGATCAACCGGATCGTCATCCTGATGTTCGTCGCGTCGATCCTGTGCATGGCGTTCTTCCTGATCGGGTCTCGCAGGGGGGCGCTCGTGCCCAAGGGGATGCAGAACCTGTCCGAGACCGCGTACCTCTTCGTTCGCAACAACATCGCGATCGACGTCATCGGCCCGGAAGACGGAGTTAAGTACGCCGATTACTTGGCCGCTCTGTTCTTCTTCATCTTCTTCTGCAACCTGCTCGAGATCGTCCCCGGCATCAACTTCCCCGTGACGTCTCGTATGGCGATCCCCGCCGCGCTTGCGCTATTGACGTGGTTGATCTTCAACGTCATCGGGATCCGTAAGCAGGGGTTCAGTTACTTCAAGGACACGCTGTTCCCGCCTGGTGTGCCCGGGCCCATCAAGCCGCTCTTGGCGCTGATCGAGCTGTTCTCCGTGTTCTTGATCCGTCCGCTGACGCTCGCCATCCGACTTCTCGCCAACATGATGGCCGGCCACGTGTTGCTGACGATCTTCTTCTTGTTCACGAACGATTTCTTGATCAAGAACTTCACCCCTGCTCACGCGCCTCTCGGGATAGTGACGGCGCTCGTAGCTTCGGTGCTGATCGTCTTCGAGATCCTTGTCATCAGCATCCAGGCGTACATCTTCACGATGTTGACGGCGTTCTACATCGCTGAAGCCCTGCACGGTCACGGCGAGTCGGACGTCGAGATGGCAAACCAGAAGACACACCACGACATAGTTCCGGAATACGAAGAAGAAGGTCTGGCGACCACTTAGGAGGGAATCGGCATGCATGACCTAGTACTGGCTGCGGGCGTCACCGACACCGGGCTGAAGTCTCTGGCCCACGGATTGGTCTACGGACTTGCTGCTATCGGCCCGGGCGTCGGCATCGGCCTCGTGTTCTCGAGCGCGATCGAAGCGATGGCTCGCCAGCCGGAGACGGCCGGTGAGACGCGCACCACGATGTTCCTCGGCTTCGCCTTGATCGAGGCCCTCGCGCTCATCGGTTTCGTTCTCGCCTTCATCGTCTGAGAGGAGGCGTCGTGCATCCAGCGCTAGTGCTTGCAGCAGAGCAACACAAAGGCATCGACCTTGTGCTGCCCGCGACCGACGAGTTGATCTGGGGAACGATCTGCTTCTTCGTCGTCCTGTTCGTCCTGTGGAAGTTCGCCTTCCCCACGATCAAAGAGGCTGTGAAGAAGCGCGAAGAGGCGATCGCAGCGGCGCACGAGGCCGCCGAATCGGATCGCGCCGCCGCGCAGAAAGAGCTGAACGAGTACAAGCAGCAGCTCGCGCAGGCTAGGTCGGAAGCGAATCGCATCATCGAAGAGGCTCGCCAGTCGGC
>JALZGD010000038.1:0-3646 GCA_030861205.1 Actinomycetota bacterium | reverse complement strand
TTCTCGCCGCCGAGGGAAAGAGCGGCATCGACCTGATCCTCCCGGGCAAGGCGGAGCTGATCTGGGGGACGGTCTGCTTCGTGATCGTCGCCGTGGTCCTCACGCGCATCGCCTTCCCGAAGATCCGCGAGGTCGTCGAGCAGCGCGAGAGCACGATCCAGAACGCGCTCGAGACTGCGGAGCGATCGAACGAGGAGGCGCAGCGGAGGCTCGACGAGTACAAGCAGCAGCTCGCGGAGGCTCGCTCGGAGGCCAACCGCATCATCGAGGAGGCGCGTCTATCGGCCGACCAGGTCCGGAAGGATCTCGTCGCGAAGGCCGAGAAGGACGCCGAGGGCATCGTCGCCCGCGCCCAGGAGCAGATCGAGGCCGAGCGCAACCGCACCGTCCAGGAGCTGCGCGGCACGATCCGTGACCTCACGATCGACCTGGCCGAGAAGGTCGTCGGCCGCAGTCTCGATGCGAACAGCCAGCGCGATCTCGTGGACGCCTACATCGCCGAGGTCGGAACGATGGGGAACGGAAGCAACAACTGATGATGGCCTCAGCCGACGAGCTCATCCGCGGTTATGCCGAGGCCCTGTTCAAGGTCGTTCAGGCCGAGGGCGAGGTCGACCGCGTCGAAGACGAGCTCTACCGTTTCGGCAAGTTGCTCGAGAGCAATCACGAGCTGAAGCAAGCGCTGTCCGACCAGGGCGTTGACCGAGCGCAGCGCGAGAAGGTGCTCGATGCGCTGCTGAGCGACAAGGTCAGTCCGCACACGTTGTCGATGTTGCAATTCATCGTCGGCCAAGGGCGTGCGCGTCAGTTACCGCAGATCCTGGAAGAGGTGTCGGACATTGCTGCAGCAGCCCGGAACTCTGTAGTAGCCGAGGTCCGCAGCGCCGTGCCTCTGGACGATTCGCAACGCGACGAGCTTCAGAACGCACTCTCGAGGGCCACCGGTAAGAGCGTGACGGTCAAGGTGCTGATCGACCCAACGGTGATCGGCGGCCTCGTTGCCAAAGTCGGCGACACCGTGATCGACGGAACGGTTAGAAGGCGACTCGAACAACTAAGAGATCAAGTTCGCATCTAAGGAAGGACTGACGTGGCAAGACAAGATGCCGTGTTGACGATCGACCCTAAAGAGATCTCGGCCGTGCTCAAGGAGTACGTGTCGGATTACAAGCCGTCCGTAGAGAAAGAAGAGGTCGGCCGCATCGAGGAAGTGGGCGACGGCATCGCCCGCATCTCCGGGCTGCCGAACGTGATGGCCAACGAGATGCTCGAGTTCCCCGGCGGAACGGTCGGGCTCGCCATGAACCTCGAGGAGCACGAGATCGGAAGCATCATCCTCGGCGAGACGGGCCACATCGAAGAAGGCAACCCGGTCAAGCAGACCGGACGGATCCTTTCGGTGGGTGTTGGTGACGGACTGCTGGGCCGCGTCGTCGACGCGTTGGGGCAGCCGATCGACGGAAAAGGCCCGATCGAGTACGAGGCTCGGCGCCCGCTCGAGGTGCAGGCCCCCAGCGTGACGTCGCGTCAGCCGGTCAAAGAGCCACTGCAGACCGGCATCAAGGCGATCGACGGCATGACCCCGATCGGGAGAGGGCAGCGGCAGCTGATCATCGGCGATCGCCAGACGGGGAAGACCGCCATCGCGATCGACGCGATCATCAATCAGCGCGAGCTGTGGGGCACCGACCGCGCGGTGAAGTGCATCTACGTCGCGGTGGGTCAGAAGGCGTCGACCGTGGCCGAGGTGGTCGCGGCCCTCGAAAGCAACGGTGCGCTCGAGTACACCGTCGTTGTCAACGCGCCGGCATCCGACCCGGCCCCGTTCCAGTACCTCGCTCCGTACTCGGGGTGCGCCATGGGTCAGCACTGGATGGAGAACGGCCAGCACGCGCTCGTCGTCTACGACGATCTTTCCAAGCAGGCCATCGCGTACCGTCAGCTTTCGCTGCTGCTGAGGCGTCCTCCGGGCCGCGAGGCATATCCCGGCGATGTCTTCTACTTGCACTCTCGCTTGCTCGAGCGTGCTGCGAAGCTCTCCGACGAGAACGGCGGCGGCTCGCTGACGGCGCTTCCGATCATCGAGACCAAAGGTGGCGACGTCTCGGCGTACATCCCGACGAACGTCATCTCGATCACCGACGGGCAGATCTTCTTGGAGTCCGATCTCTTCTTCTCGGGCGTACGTCCTGCGATCAACGTCGGTATCTCGGTCTCTCGAGTCGGTGGGAACGCTCAGACGAAGGCCATGAAGCAGGTTGCCGGTCGTTTGCGCTTGGACCTCGCGCAGTTCCGTGAGCTAGAGGCGTTCGCCGAGTTCGGCTCCGACCTGGACAAGGCTTCGCAAGCACAGCTCGACCGAGGCGAGCGGACCGTCGAGATCCTCAAGCAGCGTCAGTACTCGCCATTCTCGATGGAAGACCAGGTCGTCATCATCTGGGCCGTGACGAACGGGTTCCTCGACGACATCGAGGTCGACAAGTGCCGTGAGTTCGAGAGCGGACTGCTCGAGCACATCCACTCGCGTCACTCGGGCCTGACCGATACGATCCGGGACACGGGCAAGCTCGAAGACGACACGATCGAGGCGCTGAAGAAGGCCGTCCAGGAATTCAAAGACACCTTCGCGGATCGCGTCGGGACGGTGGAGACGGTTGCCGCCGAAGAGGGCGTGCCGGCCCCGACGGACAGGGGAGGCGACGAAGAGTCGACCCAGGAGCTCGGCACCGACCAGGCGTCCGAGTCGTCGGCAACCCCGGCTTCCTAGGAGACACGCATGGCAGGTCAGCTCCGCGACATCAAGCGCAGGATCATCTCGGTCCAGTCGACACAGAAGATCACGCGCGCGATGGAGCTGATCGCGTCCTCTCGGATCATCAAAGCCCAGCAGCGGGTCGAAGCCGCGCGTCCTTATGCCGAGGAGATGCGAAAGCTGATGGCCGCGGTCGCCAAGAACGCGGGCAACATCGACCATCCGCTTCTAAAGAAACGCGGCGAAGGCTCTTCGAAGGTCGGGATGATCGTCATTTCGTCCGATCGCGGGCTCGCGGGCGCTTACAACTCGAGCATCTTGCGCACCGCAGAGCGGAACTTGGAGGACTCGTCGAACGCAAAGATCTTCCCCGTTGGGAAGAAAGCCATCAGCTACTTCAAATTCCGCGGCTACGAATTCGAAGAGTCGTGGCAGGGATTCTCCGAGCGCCCCGGGATCGACGACGCGCGTGCGGTGGCGCGGGCGGCCAGTCAGGCGTTCTCGGACGGCGAGGTCGACGAAGTCCGCTTGGCGTTCACGAAGTACAAGTCGGCTCTGACACAGATACCGCAAGTTCAGAAGCTGATCCCCGCCTCAGACGATCTCGATACAGACGAGGAAGAGACCGACGACGGCAAGAGCGCGGGTTACCTATTCGAGCCCGAGCCCGCAGAGATCCTTGGATTACTCCTCCCTCGTTACATCGAGGGGGCGGTCTACCAAGGGATGCTCGAGGGGGCCGCTTCGGAGCTGTCGGCTCGACGTCGTGCGATGAAGGCTGCGACCGACAACGCGGACGAGGTCATCGAGAACCTCACACGTGTCTACAACCAGGCTCGTCAGGCTGAGATCACAACCGAGATCATGGAAGTCGTCGGCGGCGCCGAAGCGCTC
>JALZGD010000197.1 GCA_030861205.1 Actinomycetota bacterium | reverse complement strand
CATTCACTGAGGGGTCCTACGAACCCATCCAAACAGACAGCGACCCCGTCTTTGGCTTTATGCGCGGCGGGCGGGTCGCAACGATCGTCCCGCGCTTGCCGATGTCGATCAACGAGGACCTCGATGAAGGCATGAAGCTCGAGTTCTCAGGCAATTGGAGGAACGCGTTCGACGGCCGGGACGTGATTGACGTCGTGACGGTGGCCGACTTGTGGCGAGACTTCCCGGTGGCGCTTCTCGTCAAGGTGGAGTGAGTAGATGCGCGTGTGGGCGCCGGCGGCCCATAAAGTCGAACTGGTCTCGGGCGAGCGCCGCATCCCGATGCACGCCGTCGAACGGGGGTACTGGACCGCGACGGTCGACGACGCAGAGCTCGGGGACTACATGATCTCCCTCGACGGAGGCGAGCCGCGCCCCGATCCGCGCTCGCCGCTCCAGCCGCACGGCATCCACGGCCCGTCGCGCCGGGTGTCGCACGACGTGTTCGAGTGGACGGACTCGCAGTGGGATGCACCGGAGCTCTACGACGTCGTTGTGTACGAACTCCACATCGGAACCTTCACCGAAGAAGGAACGTTCCGCGCTGTGATCTCGAAACTGGAGCATCTCGTCGATCTCGGCGTCGGAGCTATCGAGCTGATGCCGGTGGCGGAATCCTCGGGCGACCGCGGTTGGGGCTACGACGGCGTCGACCTATATGCACCTCATCACGCATACGGCACGCCCGACGATCTGAAATCGCTGGTCGACGCCTGCCACGGACGAGGGGTGGCGGTCATCCTCGACGTCGTCTACAACCACCTGGGGCCGAGCGGGAACTACTTGAGGGAGTTCGGCCCGTACTTCACACACAAGTACGCGACGCCGTGGGGCGAAGCGATCAACCTCGACGACGCCGGTTCAGACGAAGTCAGAGACTTCCTTATCTCGAACGCGCTCATGTGGCTCGGCGACTACCACTTCGACGGTCTGCGGCTCGATGCCGTGCACGCGATCTTCGATATCTCCGCGATACATTTCCTCGAGGAGCTTGCGGGCCGGGTCGAAGACTTGGCGCGCGAAAGCGGACGAAAGCTGTGGTTGATCGCAGAGAGCGATCTCAACGATCCACGGATCGTGACGCCGCGAGCATTCGGTGGATACGGAATCGATGCCCAGTGGAGTGACGACTTCCACCACGCACTGCACGCTTACCTGACGGGCGAATCGTCGGGTTATTACGCAGACTTTGGCAGCCTGGGAGATATCGCCGCTGCGCTCGCACACGCGTACGTGTACGACGGCAGGTACTCCCCCTACAGGGGCCGCCGCCACGGACGGCCGATCGGGGGCCTGAGGGGGTCGCGTTTCTTAGCTTACGCACAGAACCACGACCAGATCGGCAATCGGGCTGCGGGAGAACGACTGTCCACTCTGGTAACTAAGGAGCAACTCGAGATCGCGGCCGCTCTCGTTTTGACGTCACCCTTCGTCCCGATGCTTTTCCAGGGCGAGGAATGGGGTGCATCGACACCGTTCCAATACTTCACGGATCACGCGGATCCCGAGCTTGCGCACGCGGTCAGCGAAGGTCGTCGGCGCGAATTCGAGTCGTTCGGGTGGTCACCCGACGACGTACCCGATCCACAGGACGAGAAGACATTCGTGCGATCGAAGCTCGACTGGGCCGAACTCGTCGAGCCTCCTCACGGTGACTTGCTGAGGTGGCATCGTGCCCTGATCGAACTGCGAAACAGCGAGCCGTCGCTGCGTGACTCGGACATGGCGCGCGGAGTCGTCGACCACGACGAAAAAGAGCAGTGGTTGACTATCCGACGCGGCGACATCGTCGTCGTCGTCAACTTTGCGGCCGACGCTCGTGTTTTCCGAGCGGTTAGAGGGACAGTCATCCTTTATTCGAATGAGCCTGTGGGGACCAACCCGCTTACGCTCGGCCCTCAGAGTGTCGCCGTAATCCGCACATGAGCGAAGAGTTCGAAGAGCTCGTGGCGGACGCTCTCGACTCGCTACCGGAAGAGCTTGGATCGATGATGGAGAACGTCGAAGTCGTCGTCGAACCGGAGCCACCCCGTGAGTTCCTTGCGCGGCTGGGGCCGGGACAAACTGTGCTCGGGCTATACCACGGCGTTCCGCTCACGAAGCGGGGGATCTACGCGAATGCACTACCCGACAAGATCTCGATCTACGAAGGGCCGATCACTCGGATGTCGAGAAGTCCCGATGAGATCAGAGAGCAGGTCCGCAGGACCGTCGTTCACGAGGTCGCGCACCACTTCGGCATCGACGACGCGCGCCTACACGAGCTCGGCTACTAACGGGCAACGCGCCCTATCGAGGCAGGCACGGTGACACGCCTTCGGTCACCGCGATCTGTTCGTTCGCGTGTGCAGGAAAGCAATCGCGCTGACCGTCTGGCCACACGACCACGATGTGAGCCAGGGCCGCGCCGCCGATGCCGAGATGCACCGGATCGACCTCCGACTGTGACTTGAAGTCCACTCCGTCCGTGATCTCGCGCCGGTAATCGAGATCGGGCGTCTTCACCTCGACCTGAGCTCCATACGCATACGGATTATTCACGTTGCCTTTGAGAGCGAGCTCGATCCAGTGCCCGGCCGATGACACATTGCGAAGAAGTTCGACCGGACCGCGAAGTTGCAATCGACCCTCACTCTCCTCGTAACCATTCGTGATGAACAGATCCACCCGTCCGTCGCGGTCGAAATCTGCAGTGCTTACTGAGTCACCGTTCCCGTCGCGCGGCCCCGCGAACGAGGTTCCGGGGGCGTGGGTGAACCCGCGGTTCCCGTGGATCAGCAGAACGTCACGATGATTAATCCCGCCGAGCTCTCCCGATGCGCCTTGCACGATGAAGAGGTCAAGGTCTCCGTCGTTGTCGACATCGAGCCACGCGGCCGAACGGCCCTCGACCAGCGGACGCACGTAAACGCGGTGGAGTGTTCCCTTGTCGTTACGGAATACGACGATCCGTGTTGCCTTCGTGAGGGCCAGATCGTTCCAACCGTCGCCGTTGAAATCTCCCCACGTCGCCGACATCCAGCGGCGGCCCGAGATGTAAGGCAGGTCGACTTGTGCGTAGGTTCCCGATCGATTCGCGAATGCCACAGCGCCCCTGCCGCCGTGAGCGACCACCAGCAGGTCCGGTGTCCCATCGCGGTTCCAATCGGCGCACGCGACGGCTC
The DNA here is from genome assembly GCA_030861205.1 of Actinomycetota bacterium. GTDB lineage: Bacteria > Actinomycetota > CADDZG01 > CADDZG01 > WHSQ01 > JALZGD01. The sequence continues at coordinate 1,715 of JALZGD010000197.1, read as the reverse complement.
GCGTCGCCAGCTCACTACGCGTCGCGGATGGGACATCGTCGAAACCATCCTCCGATCTGTGGAACAGCCGGTTGGGGTACCCGGCACGCTTCTCGTTCCCGACGTACATGTCGAGGAGCCCGTCGCCGTCGTAGTCGAGCCAGTTGATCGTGCGGCCGCGACCGTAGAGATCGACCACGTGATCCCGGCGAGCGACATCTTGAAGCCGGCCGTGGCTTCGCTGCACTAGCAGCTCGTTCGGACCGGTACCGCGGCCTTTTTGGGCCCCCGACACGCAGTAGAGATCGCTACGGCCTCCGGACCCAGCCGACCCCCACGCGCACGCGTGTCGGTCGTAATAAGGACGGCCCGGCGGCGCGTAACGCAGGTCGTGCTGGATTACGAGTCGGAAACTGCCACCGTGGTTCTCGTACACCCAAGGTGGGCTGAGGTGTCGACCGACCAACAGATCGGGCCACCCATCGCGGTTGTAATCGACGAACGTCGATCCCCAGCTACGAGTGAGATCCTCCGGAAGGCCGACCTTACGCGTCACGTTTACAAACGCGTACGAAGGCGCCCCTATGTGAACGAACGTGTGCGGCGGGCGCGACCCAGCATCTGTGACCAAGCCGTGCACGAGCAGCGCGACGAGGATCGCGACGAGCTCCGCACGAAGCACGAATCTCAGGACCGGATGTCTGGCATACATGCCTAAGAGACATTCGAGCCACCCGATTCGTTGCTCGATCAGTTCGTCACTATCGGATTTTCGTGCGAGGTCGCTCCCTAGTTGTTGCTACGGCGGTCGTGAGCGACCGTTGTCCCCTAGCTCGCGCTTCGTCTTCGCTTGATGACAGCTCCGGCAGCGCGGTGCGAGATTCCCGTTTGAAGTTGGGCCATGCCTATGCCTCGGCACGACGTGATCAAACTCGTGTTGAATCGGTTGCCGCACTCAGCGCATCTCAGACCGTCGAAATCTGGAGGGTCCCCGAGTTCTAATGCGATCAGAATCTCTTTCGGGATGTGGCGGCCCCATCTCTTGAAGTGGCGCAAGTCTTTTCCGTCGTAGAAGACGCCGTTCAGGAACGCGTCGCGCGCAGAAAAGGGGTGTGTCGAAATCAGGAAGGCAGCGCTCTAGCGGCCGACGGCGTAGCCTTGCATCCCCCGAGCGTTCGCACCGGCTCGCAAAATCCCATCCTCGTCCCTAGACACCGCACTCACGCGACCCAGGCTCCACGGGTCCTGCGCTTCGACGCGGTGCCCCCGCCGCGTAAGCTCCGCCAGAACGTCCCCTCCGGCTCGTTCCTCGATCAGCAACTCTCCCGGATGAGCGTCACGAGGGAAGAAGCTCGACGGGAAGTGCGTCGTGTGGAACTCAGGGGCGTCGATCGCCTCCTGCAGGTTCATACCGCCGTGGATGTGCGCGAGGAAGAACTCCAACGTCCATTGGTCCTGCGAATCCCCGCCGGGCGTGCCGAACGCGAGGGCAGGACGCCCGTCTCGCAGCGCGAGCGAAGGGCTCAACGTCGTCCGCGGCCTCTTGCCCGGTGCGAGCGAGTTCGCGAGCCCGTCCTCGAGCCAGAACATCTGCGCCCGCGTTCCCAGCGGGAATCCAAGCGACGGGATAACCGGCGAGCTCATCAGCCATCCGCCCGACGGCGTCGCGGCAACCATGTTTCCGAGGCGATCGACGACGTCGACGTGACACGTATCCCCACCGCGCGGTCCGAGTG
>JALZGD010000196.1:4272-4923 GCA_030861205.1 Actinomycetota bacterium | reverse complement strand
GGTTGGCGATGACGTTTTCGTCACTAACCCCGAGGTCCTTCGTCGCGGGATCCAAGAGCGGGCCGCGAACGCGATCTTGGTCAAGGTCAATCAGATCGGGACGCTGACCGAGACGTTCGAGTGCGTGTCGGTGGCGCACCGTGCGGCGTACGCCGCCGTGATCTCTCACCGATCGGGCGAAACCGAGGACGCGACGATTGCGGATCTTGCCGTGGCGACAAACGCCGGCCAGATCAAGACCGGCGCGCCGGCGCGCGGCGAACGAACGGCTAAGTACAACCAGCTGCTGCGGATAGAAGATGCGCTCGGCGATTCAGCCCGTTATCCCGGCAGAGCAGCATTCCCAAGGAGCTATCAGTAGGTGCCGCGCGGTAGCTCGCAACGCCGGAAGGTCGGCAGATGGGGGAAGGCTCCGCAGATAATCGCCGCGGTCCTCTTGCTGGGGCTCCTGGGAGCCATGGCGATAAAACCGACCAGAGATCTTCTTCAGCAGAGATCCCGCGTCGCGGGCGTCGCGCGTGAGCTTGCTCTTCTCCAGCATTCGAACAACCGACTCGAGCAACGGATCGCGAAGCTGAAGGACCCCGATTACATCGACCAGTTGGCTCGCCGGCAGATCGGGCTCGTTCGGCCTGGTGAGGTGCCCTACGT
>JALZGD010000196.1:2800-4262 GCA_030861205.1 Actinomycetota bacterium | reverse complement strand
GAGCCGGTGCGAACGAAACCTCAAGTCGAGCAACCGTCGTTCGTCCAGAAGGTCCTGCACTTCATCGGCATCGGGTAGCGCCCGACACCTTCGCGACACGGAGTAAAGTCAGCACGTGGCAGAGATAGGGGCTGTAGTCGAGGCGACGGTCGAACGCGTCATGGATTACGGCGCTTTCGTGAAGTTGCCGACGGGCGAGAGCGGCCTCGTGCACATCTCCGAGGTCGATCGCAACTACGTGAAGAACATCCACGACCACGTGCACGAAGGCGACACCGTCACGGTCAAGATCGTGGGTCAGAAAGAAGACGGCAGGATCGAGTTATCGATCAAGCAGGCTCAGCCCGGTTACGAAGACCGCCCCAGGAAACAACAGCGTGACCCAGACTTCGAGCGCAAGCTCAAGCGCTTCATGTCACAGAGTCAGGAGCGCCTGGTCGACCTCAAGCGCCATCGAGAGGGCCGGCGCTAATACCTCTCGAGCACACGAACGAAGATGCAGACTTCGTTCGCGCTCAGCTTGGTCGCGACGCCCGCGGTTCTTGGGCCGTGGCTCACCGGTGTCACCTCGGGATCCCGACGGTTGTCGAGAACCATCCGATCTTGGACGACGGAGCTCCCTTCCCCACGCTGTTCTGGTTGACCTGCCCGGTCCTCGTGAAGAGAGCCAGCAAGCAAGAGGCGGTCGGCGCCCTGACGCGCGAAACGAATCGACTCGGCGTAGATCGCGTCCTCAAAGCTCGGCAAAGCACCGCCGCCGCGCGTTACGTGACGCGCCGCGATGCGTTGGCCGAGATCGACAGAGATGCGCCGCTGCCGGGAGGTGGCCCGGATCGCATCAAATGTCTGCACGCGCACGTCGCGCACGAGCTCGCCGATCCTCCGAATCCCATAGGAGCACGCGCTCTTTCGGAATCGGGATGGCCGGAGTGTGTCGTCCCCTGCGTGGAGCGAGCCCGTTGAGAGTCGGCGCGATCGACGTCGGGACTAATTCGGTTCGTCTGATCGTGGCCGAGCAGGAGCCGGGAGGCGTCCGGGCCCTCGACCGCAGGCTGGTGATCACCCGGTTGGGACAAGGCGTCGACAAGCGCCGTGCGTTCGACCCTCAGGCTTTGCAGAGAACGCTGCAGGCGATAGCGGAGTACGCCGCGGTGTGCGGCGAATACGAGGTAGCGGAGATCAGAGTCACAGCGACCTCGGCGGCTCGCGACGCGCGCGATCGCGATGTGTTCTTCGAGGCTGTACGCAAGATGACTGGGAAGCCGGCCGAGCTCCTATCCGGGGACGAGGAGGCTCGATTGACGTTCCTCGGGGCCGCATCGGATCTAGCGGCGGACGCTCCGTTATTGGTAGTCGACATAGGCGGCGGCAGCACGGAGCTCGTGTCCGGGACGGGAGCCCCGCGCGATCTGATCTCGCTCGACATCGGGTGCGTGCGGTTGTTCGAGAAGCACCTCACGTC
>JALZGD010000196.1:0-2773 GCA_030861205.1 Actinomycetota bacterium | reverse complement strand
GCATCAGAGCTCGAAGCTCTGCGAAACGATGCGAAACAAGCATTGGGAGTTGCGCGCGAACGCGTTCGCGTTGAACCGCATTCCCGGCTTGTGGGTGTCGCTGGGACCGTCACGCAGCTCGCGGCCCTCAAGATCGGCTCCGCCGTGTACGACCCGGATGCGACGCATCACTCCGTGCTCTCACACGGAGACGTTCGGGTGCTCTCTCGCCGCTTGGGATCGCTGTCCTATGAAGAGCGCTCGCGGATAAAGGGATTGGTGCCGGGGCGTGCCGACGTCATCGTCTCCGGCGCCGAGATCCTCGTCTGCGTGATGGAGGTATTCGACTTCGCAGAGGTTCTTGTTTCAGAGAAAGACCTACTCGACGGCCTTGCTATCGATCTGCTCGCAGGGAGCTTGTCACTCTGAGAGCGCGTCTAACGCTGATCACCGTCGTCTTTTCAGCGGGAGTCTTCGCCGTCGGAGCGCACGTCACGGGTGACGCGGCTGCGGCTACGAGGACGGTCATGAGGGGCCTCGATAACCCCCGTCATGTCCACGTCGCACCGGACGGGTCGATCTACGTCGCCGAGGCAGGATCAGGAGGGCCGCGTTGCTCGGGACCCCGACATCACAAGACCTGTGTCGGATTTACGGGGTCGGTGTCACGGTTGTCGAACGGCGCGCAGAAGCGAGCGGCCCGCGGCCTCTTGTCGGCGGCAAGCAAAGACGGATCGTTCGCAGTCGGTGCGGATGATGCACTTATCGGGCCTTTCGGCAACACCTACGCGATAGAGACGTCTGCCGGTCGCCGTCCCGGGCTGCCAAAGAAGTACATCAGGCAGCTCGGGCGACTGCTTCGCGTCTTTCCGTCCGGCAAGACGCGGTCCGTGGCGAGGATCGACGACTACGAGTTCCGGCGCAATCCCGACCGCAAGAAGGTCGACTCAAATCCCTACGCGATGACGTCAGATCCTCGTGGCGGGTGGCTCGTCGCCGATGCCGCAGCGAATGACCTGCTGCGCGTTGCGCCATCCCGCAGGATCGGCGTCGTAGCGACCTTTCCCGCTCGGCGCGCTAAAGGGGCTCGCAGGGCCGTCGACTCCGTCCCTACGTGCGTTGCGGTTGGACCGGACGGTGCCTTCTACGTCGGAGAGTTGCGCGGCAACGCGGCCCCACGCAACAGTGCCCGCGTCTGGAGGATCGTCCCGGGTCATGCTCCTACCGTCTACGCGTCGGGGCTCAACCGCATAGTGGGACTCGATTTCGGACCGGACGGAAGTTTGTACGTCGCTGAGCTCGTGACCGGTCGGCGCATCGCGGCCCCTTTTACCGGCGCCGTCGTTCGGATCGCGGGTGACGGCTCGCGCGGGATTGTAGGAGGCGACCTAGTCGCTCCGGGCGGGGTCGCGGTCGCTTCGGACGGCTCCGTATACGTGAGCGTCAACAGCGTCTCCGCACGTCGCGGGCGGGTCGTCGTGATCGCAGGCCCGTCGCCGAGTCCGTCGGCCAGCGGAAGCAACCCAAGCGGGTCGGCAGGGCCGTCTCCCTCGGACAGCCCTAGCGCCACGGAGCCGCTCAGCGAATCTCCGTGACCCGAGATCCCCGCAACTCCGGCGACCTATCTAGACAATCCCGCCGTAATCGGGTGGGATGTCTCAGGCCCGCGATCGCGGGTGGGAACCTGACGGAGGAGGAAGGCTTTGAGGAGTTTGTCTAGACGCGTCGCGCTGGCGAGCGTACTCGCACTGTTGTCGACGCTACTGGCGGCGCCGCTGGCTCAGGCGGCGGATACCACCTACGAGATTCAGGAAGGGCAACCGTTTCCGATCGGGGCACATTGCGACCCCCAGACCTTTGCGCACTGCACGCTCGCAGAATCGATGCGCTTCTTTCCGAGGACGCTGAACGTTCACAAGGGTGACGTTCTTCACTTCACGAGCGAGAGTTTCCATACCGCAACCGTGCTGCCGAAGAACATCAATGCCGATGAATGGATCGACGCGAACGCTTCGAATCCGACGCAGCCGTTCTCGCTTGCGGTAGCAGACCCCGACGAGGGGACTACGCCGACGCAGCTGCTCTTCAACACCGCAGTCGTCTTCCCATCGTCGTTTACGTGCGGCGGTCCGAACCAGTCGCCATGCGACTACGACGGCAGCGCGCCACTCAACTCGGGCGCTCCTATCGGTCAGGGGCAGTCGCTCGACTTCTCGGTGACTGTCAATGCGAATCCCGGTGATTTCTTCTACGTCATCTGCCTCATCCACCACCACATGCGGATGAAGGTCAACGTCGTCGCGAACGGATCGGCGGCATCGACTCAGTCCGACATCGACGCTGCGAAGAGCGCCACGATTGCGAATGACTTCGACGACGCGAACGCCCTGCACAACAAGCTGTCGGCGAAGCAGACCAGTCACTCGATCGGCGGCGGTCACGAAGTGTGGGACGTGTTCAACGGTTTCGACACAGACGCACTGTCCCTGTACTCGCAGTACCCGAAGAAGGTCGTCATCCATAAGGGCGACAAGGTCCGCTGGCACTTCGGGCAGCTGGTCTCGGAGGTCCATTCGACCGTGTTTCCCGCCGCGCAGGCGGATCAGTGGGCCAACACGCAGATCTATTGCGATCCCGACAGGTCTTTCACCGGGGATGGACCCCAGCACGCAACGCTTGCCGAGAATCAGGACCCGACGCAAGCCTGCAGTGGAGGTCCGGCGCAGATCGAGCTCCCGATCCCGAACGGCGACACCTACGGCACGGGGAACGGCAAGGTCTCGAACGCCCATGA
>JALZGD010000037.1:11653-13283 GCA_030861205.1 Actinomycetota bacterium | reverse complement strand
GGCTCGACATCCACGAAGCGCCTCGGCTCCACCGCACGTCCGAAGACACGCTCGCGACATCCGACGTGGTAACTGTCGAGCCCGGCGTCTACCTGCCGGGTTCGGGCGGGATCCGGATCGAGGACGTTGTCGTGGTGGGCGACGACGGAGCGGAATGCCTCGGACGCGCGCCTAAAGACACGCTGATCGAACTGTGAACGGAGCCCTTTCGTGATCTCGACCAACGACATGCGTCCCGGACAGACCCTCGACATCGACGGAACCTTGTTCACGATCGTCAATTACCAGCACGTAAAGCCCGGGAAGGGCCAGGCTTTCGTGAAGACGAAGCTCAAGAACGTGAAGACCGGTGCGGTCATCGACAAGACGTTTCGCGCCGACGAGAAAGTCAACCTTGCCGTCCTGGACAAACGCGAGATGCAGTACCTGTACGAAGACGATGCAGGCCTGGTCTTCATGGACAGCGAGTCTTTCGAGCAGATCCACGTCGACCCCGAGATGCTCGGTGACTCCAGACGTTTCTTGAAGGACTCGACGATCGTTCTCGTGCCGGTTTACGAAGGGACCCCGGTAGGCGCCGAGCTTCCCGTCTCGATGGAGCTCGAGATCGTGGAGACCGAGCCGGGCCTCAAGGGCGACCGCGTATCCGGGGCGCTCAAGCCCGCAACGCTCGAGACGGGTGCCGTCGTTCAGGTCCCCTTGTTCCTCGAGAACGGCGACCGCATCAAGGTCGACACGCGCTCCGGCACCTACTCGTCGCGCGCCTGACCCGACGCGTATGGATCGGGCGCCGCGGCGCGCTGCGCTAGCGGCTTCGGGGCGGCTGGCGTGAAGGACCGTCGCGCCGCCCGCAGGCTGGCCGTCGACGCGCTCTACGAGTCCGAGATCACAGACGAGTTGCCCCTAGACGCCTTCTCGGCTTTGCGTTCGGCCGGTTGGGTCGCTCCGTCTGCAGAGGATGCCGACGTCGGTACCGCGGATCCTTCCGACGAAGCCGTGGCCTACGCCGAGTCGCTCGTAGAGCGGGTGCAGGCGAATCACGCCGATATCGACTCGATCATCGCCCGGTACGCCGACCGCTGGGCGATCGACCGGATGCCCGTTATCGACCGGATCCTGCTCAGGATCGCGCTCGTCGAGCTCCTGTGGGCCTCGGACGTCCCCGTGGCGGTCGCGATCAACGAGGCCGTCGAGCTGGCGAAAGCTTTATCCACCGACGATTCCGGCCGATTCATTAATGGAGTCCTGGGCCGGGTGGTAGAGGAGCGGCCACCGCTCCGCTGACGGTGCACCGGGACTCCGGGTACGAAAGTGGCCCCGAAGGCGCTAGCGCCAGCGCGCCGTGGGGCCGGATACGAAAGTGGCCCCGAAGGCGCTAGCGCAGCGCGCCGCAGGGCCGGATACGAAGGCTAGGGAGGCCCCGAGATGACCGCAGTGACGACCGGCTCCGCGAGGCGCGGCCGCATCGTCGATGCCGTACTGCGGGCGCGGTTACCGATCATCGCCGTCGTCGCGGCCGCCCACGGTCTCTGGGATGCATCGACGTCGCCGTCGGCGGCCGACGGGGTGCTGTTCGCTCGCGCGGGGGCCCGGCTGCTCTCGTCTTCGTGGAGTCACGCGCTCGCTGCGC
>JALZGD010000037.1:0-11628 GCA_030861205.1 Actinomycetota bacterium | reverse complement strand
ATCGGCGGCAAGACCGCCTTATCGGTCACGGTCGAAGTGGCTGCCGCGATGGCGCTGGCGCTGCTCGTGCGCAATCTGTGGGCGGATGACGCGGATCGCGACTCGGCAGCTGACGCCATCTCAAGGCGAGCGCAGGTTGGCGAGCTTGTCCTTTGCGGTTTGTGGATCCTGTGGCTTGGGGGAGTGGCGACGGTCATCGGCCAGTCGGCCGAGTCGTTCGTCCCGTTGATGTGGTTGGGGGGCGCGGTCGCTGCGCGCAGAGGCCGGAGCATCAGCGCGGGGATCCTGATCGGCGCGTCCGCCGCGATGAAAGCGTGGGGTCTGCTGGGTCTTCCTCTTGTGCTGCTCGACGACGACGACCGCGGAGCCGCGCTCGCTGCTGCCGTCGCAGCCGGCGTCGCGCTTGCTTCGTACGTGCCCTTCTTCGCCTTCGGCTCGGTGGGGAGCTTCAGCTATCACTGGACGGTCTCGAAAGCTTCGCCCCTCCACTTTGTGTTTCCGGCCGGATCGACCTTCACGTGGGCGGGACGCGTTCTGCAGGGAGCCGTCGTTTTGGGTGGCGGAAGCGTGCTCGCGCTCTTTGCCCGTCGGTCGCGGGTCGCGGTGTGGGCACTCCCGCTGGCCCTCGTGACCGCGAAAGTCTTGGTCGACCCCGTCTACTACTGGTACTACTGGGTCCCCGCCCAGACCCTGGCGCTCGTGGGCATCGTCACGCTCGCCTTGTTCCGACGCTCCACCCGGGACTACGTCGTCGCAGGGGGCCTTTACCTCACGTTGTTCCTGTCGACCGATCACGGGCCCTTGCTCGGCGTCGCATCACTGCTGGTGGTGGTCGCCGCCATCGCCGTGACCCGGGGGACGACCACGAACATGTCGAGTCGCTTCCCCAAGGAGGTGGTCTCCGCCGCCCGCGCGTCGTAGACTCTCACGAGCCATCCTTTAAGTGCGGCCCCGTGAGGCCGAGAAGGAGCAGATAGATGGGCATCATCCGCGCGAGCGCTTCCCCATGTCGGGGAGGCGTTTTTTAGTGCAGAGACCTCAGCGAGCCTTCGCCGTCAGAGCGACGGTGATGGGCGCCGACGACATCCGTCGCGCGCTCGTCCGCGTAGCCCACGAGATCGTGGAAACCAACAAGGGCGCCGAAGACCTCGTCCTCGTTGGCATCCGAACGCGCGGCGCGCCGCTTGCCGAACGGATCGCCGCGACGATCGCTTCGTTCGAAGGGGTCGCCGTCGAGTCCGGTGCGCTGGATGTGACTCTTTACCGCGACGACGTGTCCCTGAGGACGCCCCGGGGTCTCGAGGCCACGACGGTTACTGCCGATATCGACGGGCGTACCGTCGTGCTGATCGACGACGTTCTCTACACCGGCAGGACCATCCGGGCCGCGATCGACGCGCTCCTTGACATCGGTCGACCGCGCTCTATCAAGCTGGCAGTTCTCGTCGATCGCGGGCACCGCGAGTTCCCGATCCGCGCGGATCACGTCGGAAAGAATCTGCCGACGGCGCCCGACGAGGTCGTGAAAGTAAAGGTTGCTGAGATCGACGGCGAGGACGCCGTCGTAATCGGAAACCCGATCCCGCACTCGGCGGAGCCGCTCGGAGGCTATAGATGATCAAGCACCTTCTGTCCATGGATCAACTGACGTCCGACGACATCACAACGATCCTCGACACGGCCGATTCGTTGCGGCAGGTGACCGATCGACCGATCAAGAAGCTTCCGACATTGCGTGGGAGGACGGTCTGCAACCTCTTCTACGAGGCATCGACGCGAACGCGGATCTCGTTCGAGCTCGCCGCGAAGCGATTGTCGGCCGATGTCATCAACTTCTCGGCGGATTCGAAGTCGAGTGTTTCGAAAGGCGAATCCTTCAAGGACACCGCATGGACGCTCGAAGCGATGGGCGTCGACGCGATCGTGGTGCGCCATGCTTCGTCCGGCGCGCCGTATCAACTGTCGCAATGGGTAAAGGCGAGCGTCATCAACGCCGGCGACGGTGCGCACGAGCATCCGACGCAAGCGCTGCTCGATCTGTTTTCGATCCGTGAGCGGTTCAAGGATTTCGAAGGACTGAAGGTGGGCGTCGTCGGTGACATCTCGCACTCGCGCGTTGCCCGCAGCAACGTGAAGGGACTGGTGACTATGGGGGCCGACGTGACGCTGGTCGGGCCGCCGACGCTGATCCCGCCGCATGCCTCTGAATGGGGGGCGCAGGTCGTGTACGACCTCGATTCGGTCATCGACGAGCTCGACGTTTGCTACCTGCTACGCGTCCAGCGCGAACGATCGTCCGAGCAGCTGTTCCCAAGCCTGCGCGAGTACGCCGCACTGTGGGGCCTCGATGCGCGGCGTATGGCTCGCATGAAACCGGACGCTCTCGTGATGCACCCCGGCCCGATGAACAGAGGGGTCGAGATATCGGCCGAGGTGTCGGAATCGCCCCGCGCGATCATCCTCGATCAAGTGGCGAACGGCCTGGCGGTCAGGATGAGCCTCTTGTATCTGATGCTCGGCGGGCGCGACACGGACGCTGAAGGCATCGATCCGGTTCAACAAGGGAGGACGACCGCCGATGTCTAGCTTTGTCATCCGGGGCGGTCGCGTCATAGACCCCGCGAACGGCACCGATGCAGCCATGGATCTCGCTATTGAGGACGGGGTCATCGTCGCGGAGGCGGGCGCGGGGGCCGAAGTCGTCGACGCGAAGGACCTCATCGTTGCGCCAGGCTTTGTCGACCTGCACACACATCTCCGTGAGCCCGGCCGCGAGGACGAGGAAACGATTGCCAGCGCCTCCGAGGCGGCGATCACCGGCGGCTTTACAACCATCCATGCGATGCCAAACACGGATCCCGTTGCGGACTCGTCCTCGGTAGTCGAGAAGGTGTGGGCGATGGGCCGCGAGGTCGGCCTCGTCGATGTTCGAGTTGCCGGCGCGCTGAGCCGGGGCCTCGAAGGACGTGAGATGGCCGACATCGGCGAGATGGCTCGTTCGTTGGCGCGCGTGGTGATGTTTACCGACGACGGCAAAGGTGTCCAAGACAGCCTTTTCGTCCGCCGCGTCATGGAATATCTCGTGACGTTCGACGCGATCTATGCCGAGCACTGCGAGGACGCCGCTCTCGCCAGCGACGGTCAGATGAACGAAGGCAGCATGTCTGAGTCACTCGGTCTGAGTGGCGTTCCGGCCGAGGCAGAGGAGTTGATGGCCGCGCGCGACATCGCGCTCGCCAGATTGACCGGGTGTCGTCTGCACTTGCTCCACGTGTCGACCAAGGGCGCGGTGGACCTGATAAGGCGAGCGAAGGCAGACGGTCTACGCGTGACGGCCGAAGCGACGCCACACCATTTCTCGCTGACTGACGAGGCACTGTCTTCCTACGACCCATTGCTGAAGGTGAACCCTCCACTCCGCACCGAAGTCGATCGCGCCGCGATCATCGACGGGCTGAAGGATGGAACGATCGATGCGATCGCTACCGATCATGCGCCTCACGCGGATCACGAAAAGGATCAGGAGTTCTCGTTCGCGCCGCCGGGCATGGTCGGTCTCGAGACCGCCCTAGCTCTCACGATCACGGAGCTCGTAGATCGCGACCACATCTCGCTTTACCGTGCCGTCGAGCTGCTCAGCACGGCCCCCGGGCGCATCCTCGGTTCGGGAGGGTCGTTGTCCCCAGGGTCACGGGCCGACGTCGTCGTCTTCGATCCCTCAGAGACGTGGACGGTCGACCGTCACGCCCTCCATTCGAAGAGTCGCAACACGCCGTTCCATGGACGGACGCTCTCGGGTCGCGTGCGAAGCGTCTTCTCGGCCGGCCGGCCCGTGCTCGTCGAAGGCAAGCTCGCCGAAAGGATCCCCGCGTGACCGGTCCCGCGTTGCTGGCCCTTGAAGACGGGACTGTCCTGCGCGGGCGCGCGTTGGGCGCGCGGGGAACCTCGACGGGTGAGGTCTGCTTCAACACCGGAATGACGGGCTACCAGGAGATCCTCACCGACCCCAGCTACCACGGACAGATCGTGACGATGACTGCGGCTCATATCGGGAACACCGGGACGAATGTTTTCGACGATCAGTCACGCCGGCCCTGGGTCGCGGGATTCGTGATCCACGACGCGTCGCGACTCCGCTCGTCGTGGCGGGCGGACTGGGACCTCGACGCGTATCTCGATCGACACGGGATCGTTTCGATAGCCGAGGTCGATACGAGACGCCTCACTCGCCACATCCGCACTGTCGGTGCGATGCGGGGGGCGGTGTCGTCTGTCGTGCACGACGGCGACGAGCTCGTCGACATCGCGCGTGCGGCCCCCAGCCTCGTCGGCCGTGATCTAGCCCGCGAGGTGACTACCGAAAACCCCTACGTGTGGGATGCGAAGGTCCTCGGCGAACGGTCCCGGTCGGGATTCGCCGCAGGCGTGGAAGAAGGGGCCCCACCCGCGAGCCCCGACACTCTCTGGCGCGTCGCGGCCTACGACTTCGGCGCGAAGCACAACATCCTCGACCTGCTCGTCGCCCACGGCTGCGAGGTCACCGTAGTGCCCGCCGCTTCGCCCGCATCCGAGATCCTCGCCGGTGACTACGACGGCGTCTTCCTATCCAACGGCCCCGGCGACCCCGAACCGGTCGACTACGCGGTCGAGAACGTTCGGTCACTGCTTGGGCGCATACCGATCTTCGGCATCTGCCTCGGTCACCAGATCATGGGGCTTGCCGTCGGGGGGCGCACGTACAAGTTGCCGTTCGGGCACCGCGGCAGCAATCACCCGGTGAAGCAACGCGATCACGATCACGTCGAGATCACTTGCCAGAACCACGGGTTCGCCGTCGAGGCATCGTCCATCGACGCGACGCCGGCAGTGGTATCGCACGTGAATCTCAACGACGCGACGGTCGAAGGCCTCGACATCCCGGGGGCCGCCTTCAGCGTCCAATACCACCCCGAGTCGGGCCCCGGCCCTCACGACGCGCGCTATCTCTTCGAGAGATTCAACTCACTTATGAAGACATTCGAGCCGACCGAGTTGACGTTGGGGGTGACCGCGTAGATGGGCAGAGGAGATCGCAAGTTGACGAGATGGAAGAAGGATCGCCAGCGGAAGAAGCGGGCGCGTGAACGCCGTAAGGCAGAGGCACGAGGAGCAGCACGCCGCTGATGGGTGACTTCAGTGTGATCGGCGTTGACCACGTGAACGTGGGCGCGCCGAATGAATTGATGGACGAAACGATCGGCTGGTACCGCGACTGCCTCGGCCTCGACGAGATCGACAAGCCCGAGGGAACGCACGATGCGGGCGGCTGGTTTCGGGTCGGCGATCAGGAGTTGCACGTCTCGTTGGACGAGCACAACCCTCCGAAACAAGCACACTTCGGCCTGGTCGTCGACGACTTCGATGCCGTCGTCGAAGACCTGAGGACAGCCGGTTGTCATATCGAGCAAGCAGCGGTCATCCCGGGGCGCCATCGCTGCTACACGCGTGACCCCGCGGGCAATCGGATCGAGATCATGGCCTTCGACGCGGCGGCGGGAGCCTGATGCCACGGCGAGACGACCTTCACACGATCCTCGTGATCGGGTCCGGCCCCATAGTCATCGGTCAGGCATGCGAGTTCGACTATTCCGGGGTCCAAGCATGCAAGGTGTTGAAAGAGGACGGATATCGAGTCGTTCTCGTGAACTCCAACCCCGCGACGATCATGACGGATCCAGAGTTCGCGGATGCCACGTACGTCGAGCCGATCACTCCCGAGTTCGTCACGAAGGTGATCGAGATCGAGCGACCCGACGCATGCCTTCCAACGCTCGGAGGGCAGACGGGGCTCAACGTCGCGATGGCTCTGTACGAATCGGGTGTGTTCGAAAAGTACGGCGTCGAGCTGATCGGGGCAGGGGCCGCATCGATAAAGCGCGCTGAGGATCGCAAGGTCTTCAAAGAGACGATGCTGGCGGCAGGGCTCGACGTCCCCCGCTCGGCGTTTGCGTATTCGTTGGACGAGGCGTTGACCGCGGCAGAAGAGATCGGATATCCGCTCATCGTCCGGCCCTCGTACGTTCTCGGTGGCGGAGGGTCGGGGATCGTGAGCAACGTCGACGACCTCAAGACGATCGTCGCGGAGGGCCTCCGCCTGTCGGCGATCGGCGAGGTGTCGCTCGAAGAGTCCATCGAAGGATGGAAGGAATTCGAGCTCGAGCTGATGAGGGACGCGCACGACAACGTAGTCGTCGTCTGCCCGATCGAGAACGTCGATCCCGTGGGCGTCCACACCGGCGAATCCGTGACCGTCGCTCCTGCGATGACACTTACCGATGTCGAATATCAGAAGATGCGCGATGACGGAGCTCGGGTCATGCGCGCGATCGGCGTCGAAACGGGCGGGTCGAACGTCCAATTCGCGGTGCACCCGACAACAGGGCGTCGCGTGATCATCGAGATGAATCCGCGGGTGTCGCGCTCGAGCGCCCTCGCGTCGAAGGCGACGGGGTTCCCGATCGCGAAGATCGCTGCGAAGCTCGCCGTCGGTTACACGCTCGACGAGATCCCCAACGACATCACCAAGAAGACCCCCGCTTCGTTCGAGCCTTCGATCGATTACGTGGTGGTCAAGATCCCCAGATGGGCGTTCGAGAAGTTCCCGGCCGCGGATCACGTCCTCGGCACTAAGATGAAGTCGGTCGGTGAGGTGATGGCGATCGGCCGAACGTTCTCGGAAGCGCTGCAGAAAGGCTTCCGATCGCTCGAGCAGGGCCACTCAGGTCTTTGTCCGCTCGTCGACAGCGGGGTGTCGCTTGAGACCTTGACGACCGAGCTGGCTCGGCCTACCGAAGACCGCTTGGTACTGATCGAGCAGCTGCTGACCGCCGGTGCTTCGATCGGATCGGTGGCGGATGCGACGAAGATCGACCCGTGGTTCGTCGAGCAGATCGCTCATCTCGTCGAATGGAAGGCGCGCCTGCGGGCCGCCGGCGAGCTCAAGATGCTCGAGGAGGACGAGCTGCGCGAAGCGAAACGTCTCGGTTTCTCTGACGCGCAGATCGCTGCGTTCACGCACAGCACGGAGGACGAGGTGCGCTCGTATCGCACCTCGATCGGGATCGTGCCGACCTACAAGACCGTCGACACGTGCGCAGCCGAGTTCGAAGCCCTCACTCCGTATCACTACTCGACCTACGAGGATGAGGACGAGGTATCGGACTCGCAGCGAAAGAAAGTATTGATCCTCGGATCGGGGCCGAACCGCATTGGCCAAGGGATCGAGTTCGACTATTGCTGCGTCCACGCGGCGTTCGCACTGAGGGACGCCGGCTTCGAGACGATCATGTTGAACTGCAACCCCGAAACCGTGTCGACGGACTACGACACGTCCGACCGCCTGTATTTCGAACCGTTGACGTTCGAGGACGTCATGAACGTCGTCGAACGTGAGAAGCCCGTCGGCGTCATCGTGCAGCTCGGAGGACAGACTCCGTTGAAGCTCGCCCGACGGCTCGAATCCGCAGACGTCACGATCCTCGGAACGTCGTTCGACGCGATCGACCGCGCCGAGGACCGCGAGCGCTTCGGCGCGTTGCTGGCCGACCTCGGGCTGCCTCAGCCCCCCAATGGGATCGCGCGCTCGATCGCCGAAGCACGCGCCGTCGCGCAAACGATCGGGTACCCGGTCCTCGTGCGACCGTCGTACGTCCTGGGTGGCCGCGCGATGGAGATCGTTTATGACGAGCTGTCTCTTAACGCGTACATGGCAACGGCCGCCGAAATCTCTCCGCAACATTCCGTCCTGGTCGACCGCTTCCTGGAAGGTGCCGTCGAGGTCGATTGCGACGCGGTCTTCGACGGAGTCGATCTGTACGTAGGCGGCGTGCTCGAGCACATCGAGGAAGCCGGTATCCACTCGGGCGATTCGGCATGCGCCGTGCCGCCGTTCACCCTTGGTGAAGACGAGATCGCAACCGTCATCTCGCACACTGAGGCGATAGCGAGAGCGTTGGACGTCCGCGGGCTCATCAACATCCAGTTCGCCGTGCGCGACGACCGCGTCTTTGTGTTGGAGGCGAACCCGCGCGCTTCTCGTACGGTCCCGTTCGTCTCGAAGGCGACCGACGTGCCACTAGCGAAGGTTGCCGCGCGCGTCATGTTGGGCGCCTCGCTCGCGGAGCTTCGCGACGAAGGATTGTGCCCGCGACGCTCCGTCGGACACGAGGGCATCGACCACGTCGCAGTGAAGGAAGCGGTGATGCCTTTCGAGCGCTTCCCGGGAGTCGACACAACGCTCGGCCCCGAGATGAGGTCAACCGGCGAGGTCATGGGGATCGATTCGAACTTCGGTCGTGCCTTCGCGAAGGCCGAGATAGCGGGGGGCGTCAGGCTGCCCGTCGAGGGCACTGTGTTCATCTCGGTTGCCAACCGCGACAAGAGGTCGGTGATCTTCCCGGCGAAACGCCTTGCGGACCTCGGCTTCCACCTCTGCGCCACGCGAGGAACAGCTCTCCTGTTGCAGCGCGCCGGGCTGCAGGTGGAGATCATCCGAAAGGTCTCGGCATCGCAGGATGGCGAGCCAACGGTGATCGACAAGATCGCGTCGGGTGATGTCGCGATGGTGTTCAACACGCCATTCGGAAGAGGCGCGCGCTCGGACGGTTACTTCATCAGAACGGCGGCGGTGGGAGCGGGCGTTCCCTGCATCACTACCATCGCCGGCATGGCGGCGGCCGTCCAGGGGATCGAAGCACTGACGCAGGGGACCGTCGGGGTCCGCGCCCTCCAGACCCATCTATCGCTGGTCGAGGCATAAGGGCTGTCGCGTGATGCTTCTGTCGACCGGCGAGGTGCTCTCGCACAAGAAATACGGCGAGGACTACCACTCGCTCACCGTCGTCGCGCCCGAGATCGGCGAGCGGATCCGTCCGGGTCAATTCGTCAACGTCAAGTGCGGCGAAGGCCGCGCCAATATCCTGCGTCGCCCGTTCTCCGTCTACCGCGTGCACAAAAGGGGGGGATGGGCATCGACGATCGAGCTCGTGTTCGATATTCGCGGGCCGGGGACGGAATACATGTCGCAACTCGTGCCGCATGCGATCGTCGATCTCATCGGCCCGTTGGGTCGAGGGTTCGTCATGCCAAAGCGACGCGCTCACTGCTTGCTCGTAGGCGGAGGTATCGGGGCGACGCCGTTGTTCTTCCTCGCCGACGAGCTACGCAACGAAGGACACCGCGTCGACGTCATCCTCGGCGCTCGAACGGCACCACTTCTATTGAATGCCATCGAAGCGCGGCGCCTGTCGTCGGTATGCGTCACGACGACCGAAGACGGCTCGAGCGGCCAACAAGGGCGCGTGACCGACGTCCTGCAGGAAACAATCGAGCGATGCGCAACCGAGGCCGTGTACACCTGCGGGCCGCACCCGATGCTCGCCGCCGTCTCGAAGATGTGCATCGAGAACCGGATACCGGTGCAAGTCGCCGTCGAAGAGCTGATGGGTTGCGGCTACGGCGTGTGCATGACGTGTGTGATGCCACTACGAGCCTCGAAGAAGAAGCAGGATGACGAGGAGATCGTGTTTGCTCGATCGTGCACGGAAGGGCCCGTGTTCAACGGAGCTCGCGTGGTGTGGGACGGGGAGGCGATCCCGGTCTCGGCCGATCAGGCCGAGCTGACTCCGGCCGGCACGCCGACGAGACATTCCGTGTTCGACGATGGCATGGCCGACCTCGCCCCCCCGGGCAACTGATGGCTGCCGCGAAAATCGCTCCGATCCCGGTGAAGCTCGCGGGACTCGACCTGAAGAACCCCGTGCTCGTCGCGTCCGGCACTTTTGCTGCGGGACGCGAGGGAGCGGCGTTCGTCGACCTGGGTCAGCTGGGCGGCGTCATCGTGAAGTCGATGACCGTGACGCCATGGAAGGGAAAACCGACTCCACGCATGTGCGAGACGCCGTCGGGGATGCTCAACGCTATCGGCATACAGAACAAAGGCGTCGACCACTTCTTGAGCGAAGACCTTCCGTGGTTGCTGAAGAAGGATGCAACGGTTGTCGCGTCCATCGCCGGCAACACCGTCGATGAGTTCGTGCGTATCGCAGACAAACTGAGGACCGGCGCGTTGGGCATCGGCGCCGTCGAGATCAACATCTCTTGCCCCAACCTCGAGGACAAGTCGAACATGTTCGCTCATTCCGAGCAGGCTACGGCGGAGGTGGTAGCCGGCGTCAAGGCCTCGCTCAAGCGTGTGCCGGTGTTCCCGAAACTGTCGCCGAACGTGACGTCGGTGGTCGATATCGCCGGAGCCGCGATCGACGCCGGCGCCGACGGGCTGTCGCTCGTGAACACGGTCTTCGGCATGGCGATAGACATCGAGTCGCGGCGACCGAAGTTGGCAGGGACGATAGGCGGCTTGTCTGGTCCTGCTATCCGTCCGATCGCCGTGCGCGCGATACACGACGTGCATCGCGCCTTTCCGCACGTGCCTCTGATCGGTCAGGGCGGGGTGGCGTCCGCGACCGACGCTCTAGAGATGATCCTCGCCGGAGCGTCTGCGGTTGCCGTCGGTACCGCGAACTTCGTCAACCCACACACGTCGCTAGATGTCGTCCAGGGCATCGCCGACTACATGGCGCGCCACCAGATCGCCGATATAGGAGATCTGGTGGGAGCAGTGAAGCTCGAAGGTTGATCCCGTCGTCGTCGCGTTTTTCGAACCCCCTGTGCGTGGCGCTCGACACCACGGACCGCGCGGAGCTCGATCGCATCGTCGCTTCAGTGGGGGATCATGCGGGCCTGCTGAAGGTAGGCATGGGTGCGTACGCCACGTTCGGCCCCCGGTTGATCTCGGAGCTCGCCTCTACCACTTCGGTTTTCGTAGACCTGAAGCTGCACGACATACCGATGCAGGTCGCCACTGCGACGCGCGCGCTCGTTGACCAGGGTGCTGCTCTCCTCACGGTTCACGCCGCCGGCGGTCCCGAGATGATCGCTGCAGCCGTCGACGCGGCGGATGCCGTGCCGGTGGTCGCGGTGACGATCCTGACGAGCATCGACGACCGTGGCCTCGCGGCGATAGGCATGAACGGCGGGGCCGGCGAGAATGTCGTGCGCCTCGCGACGCTCGCGGTGGATGCCGGGGCAGCCGGTGTTGTCTGCTCGCCGCTGGAGACGGCACGCCTTCGGTCCTACGTGGGAGCGCAGGCTTTGCTCGTTACTCCCGGCATCAGAAGCGCAACCGATGCTTTGGACGATCAGGCACGGACCGCGACCGCGCGGGACGCGGTGCAAGCAGGGGCGGACGTGATCGTCGTAGGGCGACCGATCACCAAAGCCGAGGATCCAGCAGCCGCTGCCACGGCGCTGATCGCAGAGATCTCATGAACGAACAGGCGCTGCTTTCTGTGATGGAACAACGTGGATCGGTCTTACGCGGCCACTTCGTGCTGTCGTCCGGTCGCCATTCCGACATCTTCGTGCAGAAGTTCCGGGTTCTCGAGGACGCGCGCCTGACGCAACGGATCGGCGAGTCCATCGCGGAGTCGTTCTCGTGTGACTTCGACGTCGTCGCGTCGCCTGCTGTCGGCGCGGTCGTGTTGGGATTCGCGACGGCCCTCGCCGCGGCAAAGAGGTTCGTGTTCGCAG
>JALZGD010000036.1 GCA_030861205.1 Actinomycetota bacterium | reverse complement strand
GCATTCAACAACGCGTCCAACGCTCGCGCCCGCAACTCGTCGGCAGCAGAAGCGGCTTTCACTTCCTTCAGACGCCCGCGCAGGTCTTCTTTCAGCTCATCGAGCGTGTCGAATTCCCCGGCGGTCTTGGCGAACTCATCGTCTAGCGCAGGGAGTTTCTTGGCTTTGACTTCTTTCACCAGGACGGTGAATGAGATCTCGCCTTCAGCATCGTCTGGTGCGGCGTCGTTGAAACGAAGGATGGCGCCCGCGCGATTGCCCTCGAGCTCGTCGTCGAGCTTGGGGGGACCGGTGCGAGAACCGACTTCGTACAACAGGTCGGGCGCACTCGCGCCTTCGACCGGTTGATCGTGCCGGTAACCGTTCAAGTCGATCAGCACGTAGTCCCCGCGGCGTGCTTCTCGCGAAACCGTCTCGAGCTCGGCGAAGCGATCCCTCAATCGCTCGAGCTGCTCTGCGATGTCCTCGTCGCCGACGTCCGCGTCCGGGGCGTCCACAGTCAGCGTCGAGAGCTCGGGGATATCGATCTCCGGCCGGAGGTCGACCGTGGCCTCGAACACCAGCGGGTTCCCGCTCTCGAATTCGAGGACCTCGATCTCGGGTGGGGCGATCGGTTGCAGATCCTCGGCGGTGACCGCTTCCCGGTAGAAGCCTGGGAGTGCGTCCTTCAGGGCCTCCTCACGAACGACCTCGGGGCCGACGCGAGCATCGATCAGCTGGCGCGGGACCTTGCCCTTACGGAAGCCGGGGACCTTGATCTCTTTGGCCCACCGACGATATGCAGCGGAAAGAGCGGGGCCCAGAGCTCCCTCGGCGACCTCGACCCGGAGCTTGACCCTGTACTTACCGACGCGCTCGGAAGAGGTTTGAACGGAGGGATCGGCCATCGCCGAGTCATCCTAGCCGTGGGGTGCGACCAGAAGACCCCTCGCCATCGATCGGTGTGGGAGCCAAGGACCGTGCTAGGCGGACGAAAGTGGGGATGACGGCCCCTGGCCCCCAAACCGACGGGGGGAGGCAAGCGGTCGTCTCGAAACGCTTCCCGGGGGGTCACGTAAATAGTCGACTCCCTGGGCTACGGCTCACGGCGCGTCCGCCTACCCGACAGACATTTCTTTGCCGGGTGGCGGTTCGGTTTTCGTACCGAGATCTAGCGGCTGATCGTCTTCGACTTGGCGCTCTCGCAGGTGCCGGCCGAAACCTTGGCTCTCTTGACGCTTGCGTAGAACTTCCCGTGAACGTCCGAGAGATGTCCGACCTTCCAATGCCCTTTCTTGTCGGTGACGTCGTGGCCGACGGGAGATTTCTTTCCTTTCTTGACCTGGTAGAGGACAACGTTCCTTTTCGCGATGCACTTGTCGCTCTCAGACTTCACTCGGCCCTTGAAAGCACCGCGGACGAATCCGATCGAGATCTGCGACTTGAAGCTCGAGCCTCCGGGGCTGGGGCACCCGGATGGAGATCCAGATGCCGATGCGGAAGCCGAAGACGAAGATGAAGCTGAAGCCGACTGTGAATCCGTTGCAAGAGCCGCCCCAGGTACGGGTGCAGAGCCGGACGACGACTCAGAGCTCGACGCCGATTCGGAGCTGGACGCCGATTCCGAGCTGGACGGCGACGAGCAAGATGAGCCGGACGCCGAGGGCGATTGCGACCCAAGGCACGGCGTTCCGATCACGGGCACACAAGTGGCATTGGCTTTGGCGGAACCGGGGGCCCTCGTATTTCCGAGGGCGCTCGACGACGCGATCATTGCCGCCGAAGCCACGAACAGTCCGAGCGTGATGACCAGCGCGACTCGTGCACTGCCGTTCTGTCGCATATCGAGACCTTTCTTTGTAGGCACCTATGGACGCTTCATCCACCCGCGACGGCGTCCCCTCGGTTCGTTACCCACGCCCATAGACTCCCTAACTATTCGGGGCGTAGCGCAGCTTGGTTAGCGCGCTTGCTTTGGGAGCAAGAGGTCGCCGGTTCGAATCCGGCCGCCCCGACCCCGCCCCTCTAGGCGTCGCGGTACCTTCGTCCCGGCCGGGACAGTCCCGGTCATACGAGAGGAGGGCCCGTGCGCAAGAAGATCATGCTGGTCGTGGCGCTGATGGCGGCAGCAGCGGTGGGGGCGAGCCTGGCTTTCGTGCTTCCCAGCTCCGCGGCGGGTGGCACGAAGCACAAGGAATTCACGCTGTACGAGAAGAGCAAGAAGGACCACGAGTACACGGCCGACCAGGGCGAGAGCGGCTTCTCGACCGGCGATTACGAAGTAGCGCACGAGCCCCTGTTCCGCAACCATCACAAGGCGGCGAGCTTGACCCGCGTGTGTCACGAGATCAGGGTCAATCGCGCAGCGCGTTCGGCCACACTCCAGTGTGACGGCGTCATTTCGTTGAAGGGCGGGACGCTAGCCATAGTTACTCGGATCGTCTTCGGGTCATCGGCAAACAAAGCTCATCTCGCGATCACGGGCGGGACGGGTATCTATCGCGACGCATCGGGCGTCGTTCAGGTCGGTTTCGACCAACATCCGTCACCGTTCCACTTCGACATCGACTACTAGACAAGGTGTCCGTGAGGGGTCGTCTGCAACAGACGGCCCCTCACCGTCTACCCGAGCGTCGATAAACTCGCGACGCTCCGCGGGTGTAGCTCAATGGCAGAGCTCCAGCCTTCCAAGCTGGTGATGAGGGTTCGATTCCCTTCACCCGCTCGAAGTCAAATCACCAACTCAAAGGGGCGCGAAGAAAACATGACCACTCTAGAGAACCGCCCGGCGACTGCCCTTCTCGTGGTCGACGTGCAGAACGGTGTCGTCGAAGGAGCGCACGAGCGGGATGCCGTCGTCTCGAACATTGGAATCCTCGTCGAGAAGGCGCGCGGCGCGAACGTTCCGGTCGTTTGGGTGCAGCACAACGACGCAGGCCTCGAAAGGGAGACGCAAGCGTGGAAGATCGTGCCCGAGCTCGATCCGAAACATAACGAACCGCTCGTCGAAAAGAGCTACGGCGATTCGTTCGAGGACACCAACCTCGAGTCGGTGCTCGCCGACCTCGGTGTGGGCCGATTGGTAGTTGCAGGCGCCCAAACCGACGCCTGCGTTCGCTCGACGCTGCACGGCGCGATCGTCAGGGGTTACGACGCGACGCTGGTCAGCGACGCGCATACGACCGAAGACCAGACTCCGTGGGGCGCCCCACCACCTGACAAAGTCATCGCCCACACCAATCTCTACTGGGCAGAGCACTCGGCCCCCGGGCGCACGGCTGGGACGATCGAGACAAAGGACGTCGACTTCGGCGCCTAGGCGAGCGCTTCCCTGGCGTGAACCTTCTCCTAGTGCACGCCTAATGTCGTTCGATACATAACGATCCGCGTCGCTGCCGGCGACGATCGCGAGGAGACTTACGTGATCAAGCAATTGGGCTGATCCATAGCGCGATGAGCACTAGCATCTGAGCGTGACGTCAGCGAATCGATCCGATCCCGGTCTGTTCGGCCCGCGCTCCATCACCTGGCGCATCCATTCCGATGCCTCGATGATGGTCGGTGGCTTGCGCGCCTTGCTGATACAGGCCTTGAACCCACGTGCCATGGCTGCAGTTGCGCAGCACAGTAACTATCGCGAGCAGCCATGGCAAAGGTTGATGCGCACCGGCGAGTACATCATCAAGACGACATTCGGGGATACCGAAACTGCCCACGCGGCTGCCGCCCGGGTACGTGCGATCCACAAACGGATCTCAGGCGTCGACGACTTCACCGGAGAGCACTACCGGGCGGACGACCCTGAGCTGTTGCTGTGGATCCACTGCGTCGAAGTGCATTCGTTCATGACCGGCTTCCGTACTTACGGGCGCGAGCTAGAGCGTGACGAGATCGATCGCTACGTGCGCGAGATGGTGACGGCAGCCGAACTCGTTGGTCTATCGGGTAGCGAGGTCCCCGCAAGCTACGACGATCTACGCGACTACCTCTCTTCACAGATGATGGTTGCCTCGCCGGCAGCGCGCGACGGCATGCGCTTCGTCCTGTTCCCGCCGGTCCCCTGGCCCGGCGGTCGCTACCCGCGCTTCCCTGGAAGCCGCGTACTCGTGGTTCCGGGCCGCGCCGCGTGGGCGGTGCCGTCCGCGGCGGCCGTGGCTATCCTGCCCGAAGGGGCGCGCGATGCGTACGGGCTCCCTTATCTACGCCCGCTCATTCCGAGTCTTCGCCTCTCGCTCGCAGGGTTCCATCGCGCCATGCGACTCGTAGCACCGCCGCCGCCGCACATCCAAGAACTTCAAGCAGCCCTTCGGTGGGCCGCGTAACTGAGGAGGTACGAGATGGCCGACCTGACGAAGCTCGATCGGATGTTCGTGCAGCAAAAGGCAAAGCTCATCGAGCTGAACAACGAATACAAGATCTTCGACGAGTCCGGGGCGCAGGTCGGCGTATGCCGAGAAGAAGGCCAGACGAAACTAAAAAAGGCGCTACGGCTTGTCTCGAATCTCGATTCGATGATGACTCACAAGCTGTCCCTGCACGACTCGGAAGGCAACAAGGTCCTCGAGTTCACGCGTCCGCGCACCTTGTGGAAGTCGAAGGTCGAGGTGCAGGATGCGACCGGCCAGCCGGTCGGTTCGATCGCGCAAAAGAACATGCTCGGAAAGATCCGTTTCGATCTAACGGGCTCGGCAGGGGAACCCCTGGGCCAGATCCGTGCAGAGAATTGGCGAGCATGGAACTTCTCTATCGTCGACGCGTCCGACAAAGAGGTCGCTCGGATAACAAAGAAGTGGGCCGGTGCAGCAAAAGAGCTGTTCACCACCGCAGACAACTACATGGTCGAGATCGATCCCGACGTCCCAGGGTCCCTGCGGATGCTCATCCTTGCGTCGGCCGCGGGCATCGACACGGCTTTGAAGCAGTCCGATAAATAGCGATCAGTACAAACGCTGGCGTTCGGGCGCGATCTTCAGAATGACGCGCTCGGTCTTGATCTCGGTCGTGTACTCACGCCCGTTGTACTTGTAGCTCAGCTCATCGATGTGTTGCCGGGCCTCGACGCCCGTAGTCGTTTCGACAACGCGGCCACGAATTTCTGCGTATGAATATGGATCGTCTCTATCCCAGATGACCACCGACACACGCGGATCTTGCCGGACGTTCTCGTACTTGGCGCGGCCCGTCTCCGTGTTGATCAGGATGTAGTCATCGTCGGCGTCGACCCACATGACGTGCGTCGCAGGGCTCCCGTCTTGCATCAGCGTGGTGATCGTGGCGAAGTTCGGTGCTTGAGCTAGCTTCTTGATCTCGGGTCGAAGCATCTCTTCTCCTTGGTCGGTTCTTCCTGCTATACCCGCAACGGCACCGGGATCTCAACGGCCGTTCTGCGAGAAATGCATCCAGTCTTTGAGGCTGTGCCAGTTGCCGCCCCATCCCCACCCGATAGCAGCGAACGAGTCGGTGACGACATCCCCTGGGTAGATCATGCCGGGCCTGCGCCAGGCTCGGTCCGTATAAGCCGACGCGCGCTCGGGAACAACGATGTCGTCGCGTGCATACGGGTTCTGGAACGGATCCACGTCGATCGCGAGACCGTAGGCGTGCTGCGACCACGATGTGCTACCCGTCACGGGGCGACACTCGAACGAGGTCGTGTTGTTCCCGTCGCCCG
This sequence comes from Actinomycetota bacterium, assembly GCA_030861205.1. Lineage (GTDB taxonomy): Bacteria > Actinomycetota > CADDZG01 > CADDZG01 > WHSQ01 > JALZGD01. The sequence goes on along the minus strand of JALZGD010000036.1, from coordinate 7,634 downwards.
TCGGTGGCGCGTGCAGATCTCTGTTCGTGGTGACTCTCATCTGCTCGATCGGGAACCGCGTTTGGTAGAGCTTTCTAAAGACCTGAATGACGTCGGTCGCGACGGATGAGTTGACCAGCAGCTCGCCGGTATGAGGCATGTCGTCGAAGCCCCAGAACGTCACCGTTAGGTAGCTGAGGTCGGCGCTCGCGACCGGGCACGCGGCCTTCCACGTAGACCGACGGAGCACGTCCGCCGGCGCAGTTTGCACACTCGAGTGGAAGCGGTCGTCGCCCGGAGGCGGTAAGAGATCGACCGTCGCGAACCGTCGGTCTCGCAAGATCGGAGGCGTCGGCTTGATCACCCCAAAGCCGTCCGGCCGCTTGGCTAATGGTCTTTGCCCCAGCCACGCGGGCGGCTGGATCACACCGACGGGCAACGACGGCGACGGAGTAGCTAGCCCGACGCTTCCCGGCAAACTGGTTTGCTCCGCGACAGCTGTGGAGCGCAGGGAGCGACGCGTGCGTAAAGGACGCGCGGCGTTCGAGGACGACGTCGCAGGCGCGCATCCCGCGGCAACGACGGCGGCCATGACGACGAGCCCCAGCGAATGACGAGCCCTAACCACCAGTGGCATACCTTCCAACGAGCCTTCGACTCTTCTATCGAGCCTTCGACGCTGAGTTTCGACAAACGTCACAGACATTAGGACCGAATCGGCTCGCCTTTTGTTGTGAGCCCGTCGAAGCTCTCCAGCGGCATCGCAATCGGCGGCCGGAGGACTTCAGCGATTACGCTTTGTCGACTCATGCGCCCGTAGCTCAGTCGGATAGAGCGTCGGACTTCTAATCCGAGGGTCGGGGGTTCGAATCCCTCCGGGCGCGCACTATCCCCGATAGCTAGATGCCACAGGAATCATCCTCGCAAGCGGCCACGTCTTGACCGATCACAGTGAGAGGAGACGTTTCGTCCCAAGCTCTCTGCAGCGCTGCCGACAACATGTCTGGCGGCTGAGCTCCTGCGATCCCGTACTTGCCCTCGACCACAAAGAAGGGCACCGCCGAGATCCCATAGGCGCGTGCTTGAGCTTCGTCGCTGCGCACAGCATCCGCATACGCGTCGGATGCAAGGACGTCTTTGACCTCCACGTCGTCGAGACCGACGGAAACCGCGACGTCTTTCAGCGCTTCGTGGTCTGAAACCGGCAGCCCTTCGGTGAACGTACCGTGATCGAGCCGTTCCTTGAGCTCGTTCTGGACGCCCTTCTCCAGTCCCAGATGTAGCAGACGGTGTGCGTCGAATGTGTTGCCACGCCGGGCGACGTCGAAACGGAAGTCGAGTCCCTCTTCTGCAGCAGCGGCGGTGACCCGGTCGATCATCGCTTGTGCCTGGTCCGCAGGGATCGCGTACTTATGGGCAAGATGGTCGACGTAGCGGCCGGGACGCTCGGGCGAGGGCGGAGCAGAGGGGTCGAGCTCGAAGGAACGCCACGTCACAACGATCTGGTCGCGCTGCGGGAACCGTTCAAGAGCAGCTTCGAAACGACGCTTACCGATATAGCACCAAGGACAAACGACGTCTGACCAGATGTCGATTCGCATACCGCGGACAACACGCTCTCTGTCTTCTTTGTTCCTCAGCCCCAGCTGCGTTCGCCCGTCGCAGGTCACTACGTTGCTCGAAACGCGCGATCAGCTTCGTCGCGCTAGATTCCGACGGCGATCGAGGGAGCGCGGCATGGCCAAGAAGACATTCAAAGCGACGCTGGGAGCGCGCGGGAACGAAGCTTTGATCCAAATGCTGCTCGCGGGGACGAAGCATCCTTGAGCGATCGATCGTCGTCATGAGTGATCGGGCGCTGGCGTGGGCTTAGCGATCCGCCACACGAGCCGTCGCCAACGTCTAACCGGCATTCGTCAGAGGTGGCAGAAGGTCGTCCTTCTGGCAGCCTGCGTAGGTCTCATCACCGCGCTGGTGGTGTCGGGGTTCGAGTTTGTCGTGATCAACCTCTTGCTTCCACGGGTTTTCGACCTGCCGCTCACGGCCCTCGTTCTGTGCCCCGCCCTGGGTCTGCTGCTGAACTTTGCGATCTTGAGATATCTGCCGCCCGGTCGATCGACTCCGGCAACGTCCGACGCGTACATCGCCACCTTTCACGATCCTCAACGCAGGTTGCAACTCCGCCGCCTCTTGCCGCGGGTGCTCGGCGGTGCCGTGACTCTCGGTCTCGGCGGCGCGATGGGTTTGGAAGGACCGTCTTTGTACTCGGGGGCCGTCATCGGGTCCACGCTCCAACGGCGGTTCAAGAGCCTGTTCGCGTCCGATGAACGAAACCTTCTATTGGTTGCGGGAGCCGCCGCGGGGGTCGCTGCGATCTTCAAAGCCCCCGCGACCGGCGTCATTTTCTCGCTCGAGGTGCCATTCCGAACCGACGTTGCTCGGAGAGCACTCGTACCTGCGCTCGTTGCCGCTGCCGTCAGCTACATCACGTTCGTTTCCATCTCGGGAACCGAGCCCCTGTTCGCTGCAAATGGTTCGCCCGCGTTCGACCTCAGGGACATCGGCGGAGCAGTACTCATCGGGCTTCTAGCGGGTGGCCTTGCGCGCGCTTTTGCCTTCATGCTGCAGGTCGCAAAGTCGTTGCCGAGACGGATCAACCCAGTTCTCGCCGTGTTGATCGCCGGGACGGTACTCGCCGCTCTAGCGTTGCTGACGAATCATCTGTTCGATTCGCCGCTATCCGTTGGTCCTGGGTATCGGGCAGTGCAATGGGCGATGGATCCACGTCGCGCCGTGGGGGCCGTCACCACTCTCTTCGTTCTCCGCGCGATCGCGACGGCAGCAACCGTCGGCGGTGGCGGGACAGGCGGCCTGTTCATCCCTCTCGTGATCCAGGGGACGCTGTTAGGCCGAGTTGTCGGAAATGTTATCGGTGTCCAATCGTCGAGCTTGTTCCCGATGATCGGGTTGGCTGCTTTTCTGGGGGCCGGCTATCGCACGCCTCTGGCCGGCATCGTTTTTGTCGCCGAGGCCAGTGGGCGCGCTGCTTTCGTCGTGCCGGCGCTTATCGCAGCGGCGGTGGCGGAGCTCGTCATCGGAGCCGCGAGCGTCTCTCCTTACCAGCGATCGGACCGGGACGCTCCACTGCCCGGCTCGATGCAGCAATGATCTCTGCGAGTTAGCTCACCCAACTAACATCGACGTTAGGCGGGTGCAGGAGCGTCGAGAGAACCACGCAGTAACGAAGCGTCTTTTCCCTGAGACTGGCCAAGGACTCCTCGTCCACACCCGGCGCGTCGACGTCGAAGACCAATCGGATCGACTGAAACCCGACCGGCACGGTCGCATCGACACCCAGCGTGCCGCGCAGATCGAGGTCTCCGTCGACCCGCACTTCGAGCTTGTTGGTCTGGATGCCCATGTTCGCGGCGACCATCTGGCAAGTAACTTGGGCGCACGCGGCAAGCGCTCCTAACAGCATGTCTCCCGAACAGGCCCCCGTTCCAGCTCCGCCGGCACCGGCATGAGCCTGCGCCTCGTGGATCGCTCGCCCGACTTCGACCGAGCACGCTACGGGCGCATCCTTCTGGTGCCCCGACGCGGCCAGAGTTATGAATGCAGCTTCCGGCTCGGAGCGATAGCGCGCCTTCAGAGGCCTCTGCAGCTCGCGGATATCCAACTAATCCTCCCAGCGTCGGGCGATCGACAGCTCAGCGATGCTCAGGGTTCGCGTTGTCCCACCGGCAACCCGCGTCCCATTCTGTCCGTTGATTACCGAATGCGGGCATGCCGCCACGATCCTTGAGCATGCGCGCAGTGTGCAACAGGTTGTACGTCATGAAGGTCGTGTTGCGATTCGTGAAATCGTTGTCCAATCCGATGCCATCGTCTCCATAAGACGGGCCGGGACCGGCCTCCCCGATCCATCCGGCATCGGCTTGCGGCGGGATCGTGTAACCAAGATGTTGCAGGGCGTAGAGGATGCTCATCGAGCAGTGCTTGATGCCGTCTTCGTTTCCAGTGATGAGGCAGCCGCCCACGCGCCCGTAGTACGCGTATTGACCTTTGTCGTTGAGCAGGCTCGAGTTCCCGTAGAGGCGTTCGATCAAATGCGTGCACACCGACGACTTCTCGCCCAACCAGATCGGCGACCCGACCACGAGGATGTCGGCCGCCAGCACTTTCTCGAAGATGCGGGGCCATTCATCGCTGGCCCACCCGTGCTCGGTCATGTCCGGCCAAACGCCGGTCGCAAGATCGAGGTCGACCGCACGTAGGTTCTCGACCGCGACGCCGTTGTTGCGCATGATCTCGACCGATTTGTCAATCAACAACTGTGTGTGCGACGGCTCGGGCGAGCGTTTCAATGTGCAGTTGATGTAGAGGGCACTGAGGTCGCCGAAATCGGTCGGCGCGTCCGAAGAATCACTCGCGAACATCGCGGGCCTCCTAGAGTGTGGCGTCGCGAACGATTGTGATGGGAGCTCCCCGAGGCCGCTACCCCCTTGGCGGCGTGAGATCGGCTCGGCCTTTACCGAAGCCGTCGCGGAACCAAGACACGTTGCCGGCACGCAGTTCAAGACCGGGCGAGGATTTGCTAGCGTTCGGGCCGTGACGATCGTTTATCTGCCTTCTTCGCTGCGAGATCTAGTGGGCGAGGACCGCCTCACCACGAGCGCCGGCGACCTCCGAGCTCTCGTCCGCGAGCTCGAATCACGTCATCCGACTCTGGCGGCGCGCGTTACCGACGAGAGCGGAACCCTCCGTCCGCACGTCAAGATCTTCGTGAACGGCGAGCAAGCGGACCTCGATCGGGAAGTGTCCGAGACGGACGAGGTTCGCATCCTGCCGGCGATCTCCGGCGGATCGGACGAAACCGAGTTGCTTGTCGGCACGCGCAAGGGGTTGATCGTCCTGCGCGGCGAGCGCGGCGGTTCGACTGAGGTCGCGGCTCGCGAGTTCGAAGGAAAAACGGTCGAGTTCGCGACCTACGATCGGGCCACAGAGACCTATCTCGCCTCCGTGACCGACGACCACTTCGGCCCCCGCATCTTCTTCTCTGAAGACGCCACAAAAGGATGGCAACCAAGCAACGGCCCGATCTTCCCGGACGACACCGGCGCTGCAGTCGAACGCATCTGGACCATCGAGCCCGGAGCGACAGACGGTGTCGTTTATGCCGGCGTCGCACCGGCCGCTCTATTCCGCAGCGATGACGGTGGCCGGACGTGGGCGCTTAATCGGTCGCTCTGGAACGTACCCGGCCGAGACGAATGGCAGCCGGGCGGTGGCGGGCTCTGCTTGCACTCGATCTCCCCGTGGCCCAATGACCCGTCGCGTCTCGCACTGGCGATCTCCGCCGCCGGCGTGTGGCTTACAGATGACGAAGGCGCGTCGTGGCGTACCGGATACACGGGTCTCGTGCCGCGCTATATCCCAGAGGAAGCGCGCGAAGACACGAACGCGCTGTGTGTGCACAACATCAAGCGCAGTCCCGTCCGGCCGGAGACGATCTACCTTCAGTTCCACTGGGGTGTCTACCGCTCGGATGACGCCGGCGAGACGTGGACGGACATCGGGACGGACAGTGGCCTGCCTTCGGACTTCGGTTTCCCGATGGCGATCGATCCCTCCGACCCGACGCGCGCATTCGTGATCCCACTGAAGGGTGACTTCGATCGCACAACTCCCGACGGCAAGGTTCAAGTCTTCGAAACGACCGACAGTGGAGCGACATGGTCTTCCAGCAGCAACGGATTGCCGCAAAGCGATGCCTATCTGACCGTCCTGCGCCAGGCGTTCTGCAACGACGACCGTGGCGGCGCCGAGCTCGGGCTCTACTTCGGGGCGACATCGGGCGATGTGTTCGGTTCGGCAGACGGGGGCCGTACCTGGTCGGCGCTGGCGCGCCACCTGCCCCCGGTCCTGTCGGTCCGTTGTTCGTTCTAGCCCTCTCTATCTGAGCCGGACGGGGTAGGAGTTCGATCCTTTCGGGCGAATCCTTCATCGAACGTCCACCGAAAGAGGGATGACGATGAAGACCAAGCTCGCAGCAATCGTTGTTGGGTTCACCCTGCTGTCCCTGCTCGCCGGCGCCGTCCCCGCGTCCGCCAAGGCCAAAGCGGGCGGACCGACGACGCTCGGCACGGACCCGGCTGGGGACTGGGGGGCCAACGTCGACAGCTCTGTTGCGCCGTTGGGCGATGCTCTCGGACAGGACCTGGTCGGGGCTCAGATCGGGATGAAGGACTCGAAGACGGTCAATTTCATCTTCGAGCTGAATAGCCTGCCGCCGAACGGAGGCGTTCCCGAGTCGTCTCGCTACGACTGGGACTTCACCGCCAACGGAACCGCGTTCCAGCTAACGGGGGCGTGGACGGATTACTTGCGCGGGATATGCAACCCCCTGATCACCGACCCGACGTGTCCTCCGCCCCACGACCCCGGCATGCAGCCGTTCTTCCTGCGTCAGGGCGACTGCCTCGTCGGGGGCCAGTGCTCGATCGTCGGGACCTTCCAGGCGACTTTCGACCCTTCCGCCAAGACCATCACGGTGCCGGTCCCCCTGAGCGCGATCAAGGCGAAGCCCGGCTCGGTGATCGGTCCCGGCACGACGTCCTTGGGCGGGACCATCTACGCGGCCCCCGCACTGCTCGTTAGCCAAGGCTCGCTTCCTAACGACACGATGGCGATATCGACCAACTACGTGATCCCCGGCGCGAAGAAGTAAGCGTCTAAGAGGTTTCTTGCACGGGCTGTCGGACCGGGCGTGGGAGGTATCTCGCGCCCGGTCCTTGCTTTGCGGCGACATCTCCCGGGTTCGAGATCTTGCATCGCTGGAGTGACAGGCAGCCGCATCCGATGCACGAGTCGAGGCCGTTTCGCAGCGCGACAAGAGCATCGATCTCAGCGTCCAAACGATGCCGCCACATCTTCGAGATGCGCGACCAATCTGCACGGGTCGGCGTTCGTGAACGAGGCAACTCATCGAGAGCGGCCTTTATCTCATCGAGGCTAAGGCCGACGTGCCGGGCGGCTCCGATGAATGCGAGCCGCCTTAAGACGCTCCTGTGGAACCGCCGCTGGCCGCCGTCCGTCCGCGATGCCTCGATCAACCCCTCGCGCTCGTAGAAACGCACGGCCGAAGGCGCGAACCCGCTGCGCCGAGCAACCTCGCCGACGGTCATCGAATCCAGCGTCATCGACGGTCCCTTCACTTGACCTAAAGTTGACTTTAACTTTTATCCTGGTCCTGAGCAAATGACGTCAACCCACATCGGACACAAGGAGGCGACATGGCGAACGCTTTGGTGACTGGAGCGTCTCGGGGCTTCGGATTGGCCGTCGCACGGACGTTGAGCGACCGGCGTTGGCGGTTACTGATCGATGCCCGAGGCGAGAGCGCCCTCGCTCGTGCAGCGGAGGAGCTCGGTCGGTACGGCGACGCCACTGCCATCGCGGGAGACGTTGCCGATCCCGCTCACCGCTCCCGACTGGCCGACGTCGTAAGGACGTGGGGGTCGCTCGACGTCCTGATCAACAACGCGAGCGCACTGGGGCCGAGCCCACAGCCCGAGCTCGCGAGCTATCCACTCGACGTTCTCGAATCTGTCTTCCGCGTGAACACGTTCGCTCCGCTGATGTTGATCCAGGAA
>JALZGD010000195.1 GCA_030861205.1 Actinomycetota bacterium | reverse complement strand
GGTCCCGGACGAGGCGACCATGAACCCGCAGAAGTTGAAGCAGTGGCAGCGGCGGCGGCGGAAGCTCCACGTCCGGCAGCGCGTCCGGGGCACGGCGGAGCGGCCGCGGCTGACCGTGTTCCGCTCGTCGAAGCACATCTACGCGCAGCTGATCGACGACTACTCGCACGCCACGCTCGCGTCTAGTTCGACGCTGGCCGTGGCGGCCGATGGCGACCCGAAGGCGCGGGCGAAAGCAGTCGGCGCGGATATCGCGAAGAAAGCGAAGGGGGCCGGGATCGATCGAGCCGTCTTCGACCGGGGTGGGTTCCGTTACCACGGGAGGGTGCAATCGGTTGCCGACGGTGCCCGCGAAGGAGGACTCGAGTTCTGATGATCCGGATGAGGAGCAGACATGCCTCGTAGTGGTGGCGGACGCGGCCGCGACGACGACCGTAACCAGTACGAAGAGCGCGTCGTCTCGATCAACCGCGTCGCGAAGGTCGTCAAGGGTGGACGGCGATTCTCGTTCACGGCCCTAGTCGTCGTGGGCGACGGCGCGGGGCAGGTCGGCGTCGGTTACGGCAAAGCGCGAGAGGTCCCGGCTGCCATACAGAAAGGCGTCGAGGAGGCGAAGCGCAATTTCTTCAGGGTTCCCCTCGTCGGTCAAACCATCCCGCACGACATCGTTGCCGAGGAAGCCGGCGGTGTGGTCTTGCTCAAGCCGGCGTCACCAGGTACCGGCGTTATCGCCGGCGGCCCCGTTCGTGCCGTCGTCGAATGCTCGGGGATCCGCGACATCCTGTCGAAGTCGCTGGGCTCGGACAATGCCGTCAACATCGTTCACGCAACCGTAAAAGCGCTAAAGACCTTGAGCACGGCCGAGAGCGTCGCCCGCCGCCGGGGCAAGTCCCCCGAGGAGGTCGCACCGGCCTACCTGTTGCGGGGATCGTCCCTCGGCTCGGACGGTGGAAGCTAGACATGGGTCAGATAAAGGTCACCCAGGTGCGTTCTGCGACCTCGCGAGGCTCCAAGCAGCGTGGGACGATCAGAGCACTAGGGATCAAGCGCATGGGAGACTCTGTTGTTCACGACGACAAGCCTGAGATCAGAGGCATGATCCGGGCCGTCGAGCATCTCGTCGTCGTCGAGGAGTTGAAGTAAATGAAACCACACGATCTGAAACCGGCCCCCGGTGCCCACAAACGCGCGAAACGCGTCGGACGCGGCGAGGCTTCGGGCAAGGGGAAGACGGCCGGCCGCGGTACCAAGGGAACGCGAGCAAGAGGGTCGATCAAGCCACACTTCGAGGGCGGTCAGATGCCGCTGGCTCGACGTGTTCCGAAGCTCAAAGGGTTCAAGCCGCCGAAGAGGACCGAATACGGCGTGGTCAACGTCTCGGAGATCGCAGACGTTGAAGGCGACCGCATCGGTCCCGATGAGCTTCGCGCGGCGGGGCTGGTTCGCAAGCGGGACAAGCTGATCAAGGTCCTGGGCGAGGGCGACATCTCGAGCGCGAAGACGGTTGCCGCTCACGCGTTCAGCTCGACCGCCCGTAGCAAGATCGAGGCCGCCGGCGGGACCGTCGAGGTGCTCGTCACCGGTCCCGAAGGTGCCTCGAAGTGAACATCCTCGGAGGCTTTGTAAACGCCTTCAAGGTTCCGGATCTTCGCAAGAAGATCCTGTTCACGATTTTGATCATCGGCGTCTACCGGCTCGGCGCGCACATCCCAACGCCGGGTATCGACGTTCAGAAAGCGCATCAGTTCGCAAGCGGTGTCCAAGGGGGCGCGCTCGCGTTCATCAACTTGTTCTCAGGTGGCGCGCTCACGCAGCTTGCGATCTTTGCGCTCGGCATCATGCCGTACATCACTTCGTCGATCATCATGCAGCTGCTGACGGTCGTGATCCCGAAACTAGAGGCCTGGTCTAAAGAAGGCGAGACCGGCTACAAGAAGATCACTCAGTGGACGCGTTACCTCACCGTCGCGTTGGCGATCCTTCAGTCGACGGGCCTTGCATTCCTGTTCCACAACGGCAACATCACGGACAACAGCGGCAACTCGATCGATCTCATCCCGCACTTCAGCGCACCGCGCGTGGCTCTCATCGTCCTGTCGTTGACTGCCGGGACGGCGTTGATCATGTGGCTCGGCGAGATCATCACCCAGCGCGGCGTCGGCAACGGCATGTCGATCCTGATCTTCGCTTCGATCATCTCGAGGCTGCCGAGCGAAGGAAACGGCATCTTGGCTCAGAAGGGCGGCTTCATCTTCACGATCATCTGCGCGATCGGCGTTCTGATCATCGTCGCGATCGTGATCATGGAGCAGGGACAGCGGCGGATCCCGGTCCAGTACGCGAAACGAGTGGTGGGACGGAAGATGTACGGCGGGAGCTCGACCTACATCCCGCTGAAGGTCAATCAGGCGGGTGTCATTCCCATCATCTTTGCTTCGAGTGTTCTCTACATCCCTCAGCTGTTGCAGAACGTCATACAAAGCAAAGGGATACAGAGCTTCCTTACGAACAACTTGCTGAATCCGCGGAGCTTCCTTTACATGATCATCTACGGGCTGCTCGTCGTTTTCTTCTCGTACTTCTATACGGCGATCACGTTCAACCCCGTCGATGTCGCGGACAACATGAAGCAGTACGGAGGGTTCGTTCCCGGGATCAGGCCCGGCCGTCAAACGGCTGAATACCTAGATCGCATCCTCACGAGGATCACGCTTCCCGGCGCGATCTTCGTCGCCGCCATCGCATTGGTGCCTTCGGTCTTTCTTGCGACGCAGAACATCCAGCGCCTCCCGTTCGGAGGGACGTCCATCCTGATCACGGTCGGCGTCACGCTCGAGACGATGAAGCAGATCGAGTCGCAGCTGATGATGCGTCACTACGAAGGCTTCTTGAAATAAGGACGGCATAGGCAACGCTATGCGAATAATCATCTTCGGCCCCCAAGGGGCGGGCAAAGGCACCCAATCGCAGCGGATCTCGGAGCGCTACTCGATCCCGGCGATCTCCACCGGCGAGATCTTCCGGTGGGCGATGGCCGGCAAGACGGCTCTCGGTTTGCGCGTGTTCGAGTACGTGGATGCCGGGAGGCTCGTTCCGGACGAGTTGACCATCCAGGTCGTGTCCGACCGTCTCGAGGCAGACGACAGCCGCGATGGGTTCTTGCTCGACGGGTTCCCGAGATCGATCCGTCAAGCCGAAGCCCTGGACAAGATGATGGCCGACCAGGGCGCCGCACTCGATGCAGCGCTCGTTATCGACGTTCCCGAGGACGTATCGCTGCGGCGCATCCTCGGCCGCAGGGCGTGCTCGAGCTGCGGGCGCAACTACCACATCGATCTTCCGCCCAAGGAGAACTGGACGTGCGACACGTGCGGGGGTCAGGTCGTCGGGCGAACCGACGACGTCGACGAACGCACGATCCGTCAGCGGCTCTCGCTGTATCACGAGCAGACCGAACCGTTGAAGGCTTACTACGGAGATCGCGGCCTTCTTCGCGAGGTCGATGGTGTCGGCACAACGGACGAGGTCTTCGCTCGTATCGAGTCCGCGCTGGATGGGGGCGCCGATCGATGATCTACAAGAAGTCGCCCGAAGAGCTCGCGATCATGCGCCGCGCCGGAACGATCGTCGCGGACACGATCTCCCGGTTGCACTCGGCCCTCGAGCCGGGGACGACCACCGCTGAGTTGGACAGGTTGGCGGAGGAGGCGATCACCTCGGCGGGCGCAACGCCTTCCTTCAAGGGTTACCGCGGTTATCCGGCTTCGATCTGCACGTCGGTCAACGAAGAGATCGTTCATGGCATCCCCGGCCCCCGTAGGTTGCGCGACGGCGACATCGTCTCGGTCGACGTCGGCGCCTTCCTCGATGGGTTCCACGCGGATTCGGCATGGACATTCGCCGTCGGCCACGTCGACGACGAGGCGCAGCGGCTCCTGAAAGTCACCGAGGAGGCGCTCAGCGCGGCGATCGCGCAGTGCCGTCCGGGTAAGAGGCTGGGAGATGTTGGGTACGCGGTCGAGCAGATCGCGAGCCGCGAGCGCTTCGGCATCGTTCGCGAGTACGCGGGGCACGGGGTCGGCAGGGCCCTCCACGAAGAGCCATGGGTCCCGAATTACGGGCCGCCGGGGCGCCGCGAAGTGTTGACGCCGGGGATGACTGTCGCGATCGAGCCGATGATCAACGCCGGAGGCGATGCGACGAAATCTCTGCCGGATGGGTGGACCGTCGTGACCGCCGACGGCACGCTATCGGCGCACTTCGAGCACACCGTAGCGATCACCGAAGGCGGACACGTCGTTCTCACCGCAGGAGCCGACGTCGCTGCTCTATAGCCTGGGGCGCCCCTCGACCGGCGTAGCGGGTCTGCTATCCTAGGCGGCCGGCCCGACCCGAGTAGTCGCGCGCCCCTTAGGGGGCGTTTCTTATGGGTCGGGAAAACCAGGAGTTTGAGCCCTAGGGGTAGTGCGCGTGGCGAAGAACAAGGAGAAAGTGCCCTCCTCGAAAGAGGAAGGGATCCAGGTAGAAGGCACGGTCATCGAGCCTTTGCCCAACGCCATGTTCAAGGTCGAGCTCGACAACGGCCACAAAGTCCTCGCGCACATCTCCGGAAAGATGCGGATGCACTACATCCGGATTCTTCCCGGAGACCGGGTGCTCGTAGAGCTGTCGCCCTACGACCTCACCCGGGGCCGCGTCGTGTATCGATACAAGTAGCACGGGAGCGAGCATGAAGGTGCAGCCGAGCGTCAAGAAGATCTGCGACAAATGCAAGATCATCCGACGTCGCGGCCGCGTGATGGTGATCTGCTCGAACCCGCGCCACAAGCAGCGTCAAGGCTAGGGGGCAGTAGATGGCACGTATCGCCGGAGTGGACCTACCCCGCGAGAAGCGGCTCGACGTCGCGCTCACGTACATCTACGGGATCGGGCCTACGAAAGCGATGCAAACGTGCATCGGCTCGCGCGTGACGCCGAAC
>JALZGD010000194.1:966-4985 GCA_030861205.1 Actinomycetota bacterium | reverse complement strand
GGAAGATGTTGATCCACACCTTGCCGCCGCGCCGGATGTGACGCGTCATCGCGATACGAGCCGCTTCGATCTGCCTGTTCGTGATCCACCCGGGCTCGACTGCCATCAATCCGTAGTCACCGAAGTTGACGGCCGTGCCACCCTTCGCCTGGCCGCGCATGCGACCACGCTGCTGCTTGCGGTGCTTCACTTTCTTCGGCTGCAACATCAGGCGTCACCCCCCTCGGGCTTCGGGTGACTGTCCTGATGTGGCGCTTGTTCGTGTTGCTCTTTGGTTGCAGGACCGTCGTGGATCGAGCCCGTCCCCGGGTCCGGCGCCTCCCCGAGATCCTCCACCTGGTCGACCGTAGGGGTGGCTCCCGTGTCCCGGGCCCCGGTCGTAGAAGTGCTTCCCGAAGACTCCGCGTCGACATCCTGCGTCACGTCGGGGGCGGCAACGCCCGCGCCCATCTTCGACTCCGTCGCTTCGTCACTCGCGGCATCGCTCGCCTTTGTAAGCGGCGATTCCTGAAGGCGCTCGTGGATCGGAGCCGGCCCTTTCGGGCCACTCGGAGCAACACGGCGGGTCTTGACCTGCCCCGCCTTCGGCTGTCCGCTGCTGGCAGCACGGCTACGAGCTCGCTCTTCGGCGCCACGTCCGACGGTCTCACCGGCGGCAAGCGCTGCTTCTCGACGAAGGCGAGCGGCGTCGCGGGCCGATGCGTACATGTCCTGGAACGGCCCCTTATAGATCCACACCTTCACCCCGATACGGCCGAACGTAGTGCGGGCCTCAGAGAACCCGTAGTCGACGTCGGCTCTCAGCGTGTGAAGTGGCATCTGGCCCTCGATGTACCACTCGCGGCGGCTCATCTCTGCGCCACCCAGACGGCCGCTGCACTGGACTCGGACGCCTTTGGCCCCGTGTCGTATCGCGGTCCCAACGGCCTTCTTCATCGCGCGGCGGAACGAGACGCGGCTGACGAGCTGCTCGGCAACACCCTGTGCGATCAGTTGTGCGTCGAGCTCAGGCTGCTTGACCTCGATGATGTTCAGCCGCACGTCGGTCGGCTTCCCGTACATGCGCGACTCCATCAGCTCCAACTGGCTGCGAAGCCTCTCGGCCTCGGCCCCCCGGCGGCCGATCACGATCCCAGGACGCGCGGTGTGCGCATCGATGCGAACGCGCTCACGTGTCCTCTCGATATCGATGCGGCTGATGCCTGCGTGAGGGAGCTGGCCCATGAGGTACTCGCGGATGCGGAGATCGGCAACGAGGTAATCGCCGTATTGCTTCTCGGTGAACCAGCGCGACTTCCAATCGGTGTGGATGCCGAGCCTGAACCCGTACGGATGAACTTTCTGACCCATTACTTATCCCCGTCGTCGGTTTTGCGGCGTGTCGTTTTCTTCGCCGTTGTCTTCTTGGCTGTGGTCTTCTTCGCAGTCGTCTTCTTTGCAGTGGTCTTCTTTGACGTGCGCTTGCGCGTCGTTTTCGACGTGGTCTCCGGCGCCGCGTCACTTGCTTCGCTCGTGGCGGTTGCAGACGGCTCGGTCGGCGGTGCCCCCGTCGTGTCCTTGCGCACGCGCCGCCGCGTCTGCTTCGCCGCGGGGCGCTCGGGGAGCGGGATGTCTTCTTCCAGACGGCCGACCACGACGGAGATGTGACAGGTGCGTTTCCGAACACGCGTCGCACGCCCGAGGGCGCGGGGCCGGTACCTCTTGAGCGTCGGTCCTTCGTCGACCCACGCACGAGCGACGACGAGCTCGTCGGTCGGCAGCCCCCGATTGTGTTCCGCGTTCGCCACGGCCGATTCCAGGATCTTGCCGACATCGGTTGCGGCGGCCCGCGGAGTGAAGCGGAGGACGCGGCGCGCGTCGTCGACGTGGCGACCGCGGATCAGGTCGACCACCTGGCGAGCTTTCGTCGGGGAGATCCTGACGAACGTCGCTGTCGCGATCGCCTCTTGCGCGTCGGGCGCTATGTACCTAGCCATCATCTGACCCTCGTCGCACGCTCGGCCGAGCCGCCGTGCGTCCGGAATGCCCGGGTCGGTGCGAACTCGCCGAGCTTGTGGCCGACCATCGACTCCGTTATGTACACAGGCACGTGCTTGCGGCCGTCGTGAACGGCGATCGTGTGACCGACCATCTCGGGGATCACCGTGGAACGTCTCGACCACGTGCGGATCACGCGCTTTTCGTTCTTGCGGTTCATCGCATCGACCTTGATCAGCAGGTGATCGTCGACGAACGGCCCCTTCTTCAAAGAGCGAGGCACTATCTCCCACCTCTCTTCTTGCCGCGGCGGCGCACGATCAGCTTGTCCGACGGTTTCTTCTTGCGAGTGCGACCTTCGGGCTGCCCCCATGGGCTAACGGGGTGACGCCCACCGGACGATTTGCCCTCGCCTCCACCCAGGGGGTGATCGACGGGGTTCATCGCGACGCCTCGCACCGAGGGACGCTTGTTCTTCCAGCGCGACCGTCCGGCTTTCCCGACCGAGATCAGCTCTGCCTCGGCATTACCGACCTCGCCGATCGTCGCCCGGCAGTCGAGCGGCACCATGCGCATCTCCCCTGATGGGAGCCTCAACGTCGCCCGGGCACCCTCTTTGGCGACCAGTTGCACGGATGAGCCGGCGGACCGAGCCATCTTTCCCCCGGCGCCCGGCTTCAGCTCGACGTTGTGTATGACGGTACCGACGGGGATGTTGCGCAGGGGAAGCGCATTGCCCGGACGGATGTCCGCGCCCGTCCCCGACTGAAGGACGTCCCCCACTCGCACCCTGTTCGGCAAGAGGATGTAGCGCTTCTCGCCGTCCGCATAGTGCAAGAGAGCGATGCGCGCGTTGCGGTTCGGGTCGTACTCGATATGAGCAACCTTCGCCGGGACGCCGTCTTTCGTGCGACGGAAATCGACGACGCGGTAGCGGTTCTTGTGCCCGCCGCCCTGATGGCGCGTCGTTACACGCCCGTACGAGTTACGGCCCGCCTTCTTGGGCTTCGGCTCGACGAGCGCCTTCTCGGGCGTGTTCCTCGTCAACTCGGCGAAGTCCGAGTGTGACTGGAACCTGCGTCCCGCAGATGTTGGCTTCGATTTCCTAACCGGCATCTATCTTCAGTCCTTTATGTGGCCGACTGCTCGAAGATCTCGATCTTGTCGGTTGGTGACAACTTCACGACCGCTCTCTTCGTCGATTTGCGGCGACCTTCCGTGAAACGGAACCGCTTGGACTTGCCCTTGCGGTTCAGCGTGTTCACGCTGACAACCTTGACCTCCCAGATCGCTTCGACCGCTTGGCGTATCTCGGTCTTGTTGGCGTCCGGATGGACCAAGAACGTGTACGAGTTGGCGTCGATCAATGAGTACGACTTCTCCGAGACAACGGGGGCAATGATCACGTCACGGGGATCGCCCTTCGTCGAACCACTCATGAGGCTCCCCCTTTCGCATCCACGCCCGCCAGCCGATCCAGGGCGGCGGCGGTGAACATCACGGCATCCGCGACTAGGACGTCATAGGTCGAAAGCGACGAGTGCAATGAGAATGCGACGTTCGCAAGATTCCGGAACGCGCGATCCACGACCATCGACGATTCGTCCCCAGGATCGAGAACCACGAGCAACCGACCGCCGATCCCCGCAGTCTTGAGCGCTGTGGCTGCGGCGCGCGTGCGCGGCTCGTCGAATCCGTCGAGGACCCACACGTTGCCATCAGCGGCTTTCGACGACAGGGCCGAGCGTAGAGCTGCCTTGCGCATCTTCTTGGGGACGCGCACCGAGTGGTCGCGCGGCTTCGGCCCGAAAACGGTTCCACCGCCGACCCAGATGGGGCTCCGCGACGACCCGTGGCGAGCTCTGCCCGTGCCTTTCTGGCGCCACGGCTTCTGTCCCCCGCCGCGCACCTCGGATCTCGTCTTGGTTGACGACGTCCCCGAGCGCGCCGCGGCGAGCTGCGCCGTGACGACTTGATGCATCAGCGGGACATTCACTTGGGCGCCGAAAAGCTCTTCCGGAAGAGCTCGGTCACCGGTGACC
>JALZGD010000194.1:0-956 GCA_030861205.1 Actinomycetota bacterium | reverse complement strand
TTCGCGTTTACGGCCATTACGACGCCTTCCTTCTGAGCACCCGAACCGCGCTGCGCACCATCACCAAGCCACCCTTCGGCCCGGGCACTGCCCCCCTGAGGAGTAACAAGTTGCGGTCGGGGTCCGCTTTGATCACCTTGAGGTTCAGCGTCGTCACGCGGACGTGGCCGAGCTGGCCCGCCATACGCGTGCCTTTGAAGACGCGTGCGGGCGTTGCACAAGCGCCGATCGATCCGGGCGAGCGATGTTTGCGTTGGGTCCCATGCGTGGCGGACAGACCGGCAAAGTTGTGTCGTTTCATGCCGCCGGCGAATCCTTTTCCCTTCGTCACGCCGACGACGTCGACGAGCTCACCGGCCTCGAAGATGTCTGCCTTGACCTCCGAGCCGAGCGCGTAGTCACCCAGCTCCTCCAAGCGCAGCTCGACGAGATGGCGCGCAGGATCGACGTTCGCCTTCTTGAAGTGACCCGCAAGGGGCTTCGTCACTTTCCGCGGATCGCCGTACGCCAGTTGCACGGCGAGGTATCCGTCGGTCTCAGGCAGCTTCACCTGCGCGACGCGGCACGGCCCGGCCTCGACGACCGTCACAGGAACGGCGCGGCCGTTCTCGTCGAATACCTGCGTCATCCCGATCTTGCGACCCAGGATGCCTTTGATCTCAGCCATGCCTCTGTTTCCTCTTCTTAGAACGTCGCTAGAGCTTCAGTTCGATGTCCACACCTGCCGGAAGGTCGAGACGTTGCAGCGAGTCGACCGTCTTCGGCGTGGGATTGACGATGTCGAGCAACCTCTTGTGCGTCCGCATCTCGAAGTGCTCGCGCGAGTCTTTGTCCTTGTGCGGCGAGCGAACGACGGTGTAGACGCTGCGCTCTGTTGGCAGCGGGATAGGCCCGTTCACGCTGGCCCCCGTACGAGTCACGGTCTCGACGATCTTCTTCGCGCTCTGATCGATGAC
>JALZGD010000193.1:3720-4992 GCA_030861205.1 Actinomycetota bacterium | reverse complement strand
CCCAACCGATCGATCGGAGACACGAGTGCAACGACGGTCGCGAGCGCTCCTCCGGCGAAGCAACCAACGTTGTCTACCGAAACGCCTCGACCGACTCCCGCGCGGCCCCATATGCGCGCGACGCCGATGGCGTACAGGGCCGACACCGCGACGATCGCGACAACGACCGCCGGCTCGAGGCTCCACGCGGCCCCCACGTGGCCGGGCGCAACTAGGTCGGCGGACGGCATGACGCGAGGTAGAGGGGTGCGATCGCGCCGTACGCGATCACGGCCAGGAACAACAGGTTCGCTGCGATGCCTGTGATGCCCATGAAAGCGATCCGTTCGTCACGGTGATCGTGCGAGCCACGGGTGCGTCGGACGGCTCCGAGACAGATCGCTATCGCGACGAGCGTGAGGGCCGCAGCCGCGGCGGACAGCCCATAGATCAGATCCGACACCGGGATCCCGAAGACCTGCGAGCCGGCCGATCCTGGGGAGCAGGCGATCTCCTCGAGGCCGTATCCGGCGACGAGCTGGCCGCTCCACGCCAGTCCCCCGCCGAGGACCCCGCCCCACAGCAGCTTCCGCCCGATCCCGTTCCGAGTCGGCATCAGTGCTTCGTCCAGTGAGGTTGCTGATGTTTTGCGGCGCGGAAAGCAAGCATGGCAAGGCCGCAGGGAGCGTGCATACCCGGAGGGTATGTGCGCGACCGAGAACGCAGCCAGGCACTGGCTTTACGCCCGGAAAACGCGGCGAACCTTGCTGGTCGAGGCACTTAAAATTTCGGCGCCAAGTAGAGGGACGCCAGCACGAAGATCCAGATCAAGTCGACGAAATGCCAGTAGATCGCGCTGTTCTCCAACGTGAGCGCGTGCCGACTGTCGAGACGGCCGCGCCACACCTTGATCTGCGTCCAGAGGTTCATCAGCAGCCCGCCAGCGACGTGCATGCCGTGGAACCCCGTGATCGTGAAGAAGAACGACCCGTACGCATCCGTTTGCGGCGTGAATTCCTTGAGCTTCTCGGGGTACTCAACGGCGAGCTGAAGCACTAGGAACGTCGCGCCGAGGACGAACGTCACTGCCAACCCGATCTTGACCCACGTCATGTTGTCTTTCTTCATCGCTCGCTCTGCAGCGAACATCGGGATGCTGCTCGACAACAAGATGGCCGTCATGATCAAAGGCAACGCGAGCTCCGGCGGCTTGATCCCGTCCGGCGGCCATACGGGCGTTCCCTTGAATCGGATGTAGAAGTACGACGCGAACAGCGTTCCGAAGAGCGTGGC
>JALZGD010000193.1:2580-3710 GCA_030861205.1 Actinomycetota bacterium | reverse complement strand
ACTTCGGCCGTGGCCATCAGTGACCTTCCGCCGCGTCGCCGGTCGGCCACAGCCACGCCGCGATCCCTGCTGCCGTGACGACACCCCCCACGATCGCTATCGAATAATGCGCGACGAGCATGCCGAAGAACAGGATCAGCATCCCGAAAGCGGTCACCAGCGGCCACGGTGATTCACCGGGCATATGCAGAACCTCTTCCTCTTCGGCGTCGAGCATCGACGTCCCGATCGTCTGATGCCCATCGGCCATCAGCGGTCCGGCACGCCCCGCAGCGATCTCTTCCGGCAAACGTGGGTTGTCCCACAACGGGTGCCGGCTCGAGACCACGGGGATCGACGCGAAGTTGTAGGCGGGCGGCGGCGACTCGATCGCCCACTCGAGCGATTCGGATCCCCACGGATCGTTACCGGCGGGCTCACCACGCCTGACACTCAGATAGAGGTCGACGATGAAGACGATCACTCCGGCCGCCAATATGTATGCGCCGATCGAAGAGATCAAGTTCGGAACGTCCCATCCGAGGTTCGGCTGATACGTGTAGACGCGCCGGGGCATGCCCAAGAGACCCATGATGTGCATCGGGAAGAACGTCACGTTGAAGCCGATGAAGATCAGCCAGAAAGACCACTTCCCGAGATACTCGCTGAGCATCCTGCCGGTCATCTTCGGGAGCCAGTAGTACATCGCGCCGAAGATTGGGAACACGGCCCCCCCGAACAACACGTAGTGGAAGTGCGCAACCACGAAGTACGAGTCGGTTATCTGCTGATCGAACGGGATCGCCGCGAACATCACACCGGTCAAGCCGCCGAGCACGAAGACCACGATGAAACCGATCATGAAGAGCATCGGCGTCTTCAGCTGGATCTTGCCCTTCACCATCGTCGTGAGCCACGCGAATATCTGCACGCCGCTTGGGATTGTGATCAACAGACTGGCCGCCGAGAAGAAGGTCATCGACAGGTTCGGTAACCCGGTCGCGAACATGTGATGCACCCACACACCGAAGCCGATGATCGCCGTGATGATCGTCGCAAGGGCAACGTACGGGTACGCGACTATCGGTCGGCGGGAGAACACCGGAATGACGGTGGACACGATGCCCAAAGCCGGAAGCACGATGATGTAC
>JALZGD010000193.1:0-2570 GCA_030861205.1 Actinomycetota bacterium | reverse complement strand
CCACAACAGGTCGTCGCCCCCCTTCGCGACGTCGAAGAAGTGGAACCCGAACCGTCTGTCGAGCTCGAGGAAGATGTTTGCGATCGTTAGCGAAGGAAGCGCGAACACGATCGACATCGAGGTAGCAAGGATCGCCCATGAGAACAAGGGCATACGCGCGATCGTCATCCCGGGCGCGCGCAGCTTGAAGATCGTGACGATGAAGTTGATCGCGCCCGTGGTCGACGAGATGCCCAGGAAGATGATCCCGAGTGTGTAGAAGTCGATGTTCAGCCCGGGCGAGTACTGGTTCAACGCGAAGGGCGTGTAGTTGAACCAACCGTCGGTCGGGGCGCGACCGATCAGGAGGCTCGAGCTCATGAACAGCCCCGACAAGAGGAACACCCAATAGCCGAATGCGTTCAGTCGAGGGAACGCCATGTCGCGTGCGCCCAGCATCAGTGGGAGGAAGTAATTGCCGAACCCGCTGAGCATCGGTGTCGCGAAGAAGAAGATCATCGTGACGCCGTGCATCGTGAACAGCTGGTTGTACTCGTTAGGCGATACCAGCGATTGCTCGGGCCGGGCCAGCTGTGCTCGGATGACCATCGCCTCGAAGCCGGCGAGGACGAAGAAGAAGAGAGCCGTATAGATGTAGCGCTTCCCGATCCGCTTGTGGTCGACGGTCGTGAGGGCCGACGCGAGGCCGGGTCCCTCTTCCCAGATAGACGTCAGTCGCTGAGCGATCGTTGCCATGCGATTAATTCAGGCTTTCCAGGAACGTGAGAAGAGCCTGGAGCTCGTTCGGTTCGAGCTCCGAAGGCGGCATCTTGGCCCCGGGTTTGATCGTTTGAGGATCGCCGATCCATCCGCCGAGGTTCCCACGCGTGTTGGGCAACGTTCCCGCGGCGATCGTCTGCCTGCTGGCGAAATGCGTGAGGTCGGGACCATCGTCGCCTGCCGCATCCGTCCCGCGGATCGCGTGGCATCCCGCACACGTCGAGCTCAAGAAGACGTCTTCGCCCTTGCGCGCCTCGGCGTCCGCGGGGGTCTGGATCGGCTGTGACTCGTTGTCGAGCCACGACTGGAACTCGGACGGCGTTTGAGCAACGACCACGAGAGCCATATGGGCATGTTGTAACCCGCAGAACTCTGCACACTGACCGCGATAGATCCCAGGTCGGTCGGCGTCGAAGTAAGTGGCATTGGTCTGGCCCGGGATCAGGTCGATCTTCGCGTTCAGTTGTGGGACCCACAAGCTGTGGATGACGTCGTCGGTCGTGACCTCGACGCGAACGCGCTCCCCGGTCGGGATGTGGATCTCGTTGGCACTGACGGCTCCTGCATCCGGATAGCGGACTTCCCACCACCAGTCATGTCCCACCACCTGCACGGTCATCTTCGTGTCGTTGGCTGCCGCCGAAAGCGTCTTCAGGTCGTGCAACACGAAGAAGAACAGCGCAGTAAGGATCACGAATGGGATCGCGGCCCCCGAGATCAGCACGAACGTCTCCGTACGGCGATCCACCCGATCGATCTCGGCGAGGCGCTTCCTTCGAAGAATCCCTACGACGAGGATCACCATCACGATTACGAACACGGCCGACGCGGTCCAGAACATGAACCACCACAAGCCGTCGATCGTGCGGCTCCCGCTGCCTTCAGGTTTCAGGGTTGAGGGCGCATGCTCACAAGCGGATAACGCGAGGGCACACGCGATCGCAACGAATCCGGTGAGCTTCCGCACGTCTCCCTCGCTGCAGCCCTTTACGGGATCATTTCTATACCCGTGCTCGACGTTTGTGGACACGACGTGCGAGGCCGCCTGCGACTATGATGCCGCGCCACTTGGACCATTGGGGATAGGGAGGGCCGCGTGGCCGATGAAGTGACCGCGTACGTCCTGATCCAGACCGCCGTCAACGCGGCGCATGTTGCTCAAGAGATCCGAACGCTCGATGGAGTCGAGCACGCCGAAGACGTCTCCGGCCCCTACGACGTCGTCGTGCGCGTGACCGCGGCGAACATGGACGAGCTCGGAAAGATGGTCGTGTCGCGTATCCAAACCATCGAAGGGATCACTCGGACACTGACCTGTCCGGTCGTTCAGCTCTAGGCACTAACTAGAGCGACGACGCGGCCCGCGGATCTTCAACACTTCGTTCATCGATCCGGATCGAAAGCCCGCTAGGTCGAGCGTCACGTAAGTGAATCCGAGCTCCCTGAGAGCCGCCTCTATCGATTCGTGCAGCTCGGCCGCGCGACCGATCTGAGTAGCGGGCACCTCGATGCGCGCGAGGTCGCCGTGGTCACGGACGCGCATCTCGTCGAAGCCAAGCGAGCGAATGATCTCTTCGGCTCGATCTATCCGATCCAACCCTTCTTCTGTCACTCGCACACCGTAGGCGAAGCGCGACGCGAGACAAGGCGTGGCCGGGACGTCGGCCGTTGGAAGCAGCCAGCGCCGCGACAGCGTTCTGATCTCGTCTTTGGACAGCCCGACTTCTGCCAGTGGTGAGATGGCCGCCCGCTCCCGTGCCGCCCTCTGGCCGGGCCGAACGTCGTGTAGGTCTTCCGCGTTGGTCCCGACG
>JALZGD010000035.1:6623-13522 GCA_030861205.1 Actinomycetota bacterium | reverse complement strand
CTTTGATTCCCCATCCTCGTTCGGTATCGGCGATGCCCGCGAGCCAGTACGTAACGATGTCGACATCGGGTGATACGTGGGTGCCGTAGACCACGGCGTCGTCGCCGGTATTCACGACGGCGGTCAGCGTCCCGTTGTCGGTCAACGCGCGATCGAGGCCGACGAGAAGCTTGGCGCCGCCAACCCCTCCGGCGAGCGCGACGACATCCATGATCGGGCTCCTTGGGATGTGAGATGTGACGCTTGCGGGAGTCTAGTGCTCCCGACATGGCGACCCCGCAGGCCAGAGCACCTAGTAGCCTCCCGCACATGACCCGCCTCGAGACCCTGGCGTGCCGCGCCGGGCGCGGGGAACGGCTGGCGGATGACGACGTATACGAGCTCGCCGCGGTTGCGCGCTCCGCTCCCGACGTCGTGCGAGATGCTGCCGCGCGCCTGAGAGACGAGACGACGGGCCCCCTCGTCACCTACTCGAAGAAGGTCTTCATCCCCCTCACGAAACTGTGCCGCGATTCGTGTGGATACTGCACGTTCGCCCATCCTCCGATCGTCGGGGACCGCGCGTTTCTGACCCTCGACGAAGTGCTCGACATCGCGCGAGCCGGTGAGAGAGCCGGTTGCAAGGAAGCACTCTTCACGCTCGGGGACAAACCGGAGCGGAGATGGAAGGTCGCTCGTGACGAGCTCGAGGCCATGGGTCATCGCACGACGATCGAATACCTCTACGAAGCGTGTCGTGCCGTGCTCGACGAAACAACGTTGCTGCCTCACGTGAACCCCGGCGTCCTGACATTCGACGACGCAGTCAAACTCCGTTCCGTATCGGTGAGCCAGGGGATGATGCTCGAAACGTTGTCCGAACGACTGCTCGGGCGCGGGATGGCGCACTTCGGAGCGCCCGACAAGAGGCCCGAGGCTCGCATAGCGACGCTCGAGGCTGCCGGGCGGGCGAAGGTTCCATTTACGACCGGCATCTTGATCGGTATCGGCGAGACGTTTGACGAACGGATAGACGCGATCCTTGCGATCCGGTCCTCACATGAGGCGCACGGTCACATCCAAGAAGTGATCGTCCAGAACTTCCGGGCCAAGCCGGACACGCTGATGGCTCTACACCCGGAGCCGTCGATCGACGAGATGCGTCTCGCGATCGCGCTCGCACGATTGATCATGCCGCGCGAGGTGGCCATTCAGGCCCCCCCGAACCTCACGCCCAACGAGTACGGGACGTACCTAGACGCCGGCCTCAATGACTGGGGCGGCGTCTCACCGGTGACGCCGGATCACGTAAACCCCGAGAAGCCATGGCCTCACTTGGATGACCTGCGCGACGTGACCAGCAGCAAAGGGTTCTCCCTCGCCGAGCGCGTCGCCACGCACCCGCACTACATAGCAACTCCGGACGCGCTCGATCGGTGGATCGATCCCGGGTTGCGCGCGAGTGTCCTCGATGCGATCGACTCTCTCGGCCTGCGGCGCACCGAATCGTGGTACTCGGGGGCCAGCGAACCTCCACCGGAGGATGCACGGATCGTTGTCGAGGGCGCTGCATCCGGAGCGTGGCGGGTTCCCGGCCGGGTCGTGCGCCGGCCCGTCACGGTCGCTCTGGACAAAGCCGCGGACGGCACGGAGCTATCCGAGGACGAGATAGCTCTGTTGTTCTCCACACGTGGCGCCGAAACGGAACGACTGTTCTCCGTGGCCGACGATCTACGTAAGCGCGCGGTCGGCGATGACGTCACTTACGTCGTAAACCGAAACATCAACTACACGAACATGTGCTACTTCCGGTGCGGATTTTGTGCGTTCTCGAAGGGACCGAAGTCGTTGAACCTGCGGGGTGAGCCGTACCTATTGACTCCGGAGGAGGTTGCCGCACGCGCGCAGGAGGCGTGGGACAAGGGGGCAACGGAGGTCTGTATGCAGGGCGGCATACATCATTCGTTCACAGGTGAGCACTACGTCGAATATCTGCGGGCCGTGAAAGAGCGAGTTCCCGATATCCACGTTCACGCGTTCACGGCACTCGAGGTGTGGCAAGGCGCGCAAGCTTCGGGGATCGGTGTTGGCGAATTCTTGGAGCGCCTTCGCGATGCCGGCTTGAAGACGCTCCCGGGCACGGCCGCCGAGATCCTCGACGACGAGATCAGGGCGATCATCTGCCCCGACAAGATCACGACGGAGCAGTGGTGCGAAGTTCATCGCATCGCTCACTCGCTCGGCCTCCGCTCGAACGCAACGATCATGTTCGGCTCTGTAGAAGGGCCGCGTAATTGGGCGCGGCACCTGATCGTCGTTCGTGACCTTCACAAGGAGATAAGCGATCACACCGGTGGCTTGTTCGAGTTCGTTCCACTTCCGTTCGTCCACATGGCCGCGCCGATCTACCTGAAAGGTCGCTCGCGACGCGGCCCGACGTTCGACGAGACCCTGAAGATGCATGCGGTCGCCCGTATCGCGTTGTTCGGCTCGATCAACAGCATCCAGGTCTCGTGGGTGAAGCTCGGGATCGAAGGGGCGAAGCTTGCGCTGCAAGCGGGCGCGAACGATCTGGGCGGGACGTTGATGAACGAGAACATCTCGCGAGCTGCCGGAGCCACCCACGGACAAGAGCTGACCGCCGAAGAGATGGAGAGCCTGATCCGCTCTATCGGACGGATCCCTCGAAAGAGAACCACGCTCTACGGCACCGTCGCAGCGTAGGTTTCTTCCCGCATGGCTACGTTGATCGAGGACGACTACACGCGCCCCCAAGCGACCGACGATCAGGAGATCCCGAGCGTCCTGGCGATCGTCGTTACGCACAACGGGAGGCGCTGGCTAACCGACAGTCTCGTCGGGATCAATACGCAGACCTACCCGGCGCTCGACGTCCTCGTAGTCGACGACGCATCTACACGCGAGGAGACCCCTCTGAAACGGGTCGCGAAGCGACATCTAAAGAGACGCAGGTGGGGATATCTGCGCACGCCGCGGCCGTTGGGCTTCGGCGGAGCGATCAATTGGGCGTTGTCGCGCGTCCGCACAGACGCGGACCTGTTGCTGTTCATCCATGACGATGCCGCTCTAACCCCAGACTCCGTCGAATGGATGGTCGCCCGGATCCTGGACGACGACACAACCGCGATCGTCGGCCCGAAGATCGTCTCGTGGGACGACCCCACGCGGCTCGAAGAGATCGGCATGTCTGCGGATCGATTCGGTTACCCGTACAAGGGCTTGGACGAGGACGAGATCGACCTCGGTCAACACGATGCATCCGTCGAGGTCTTCTACGTCACCTCGACGTGCATGCTGATCCGGCCCGAGGTCTTTCGGACGCTGCGTGGCTGGGACTCCACGATGAAAGCGTTCTCAGAGGACCTCGACCTCTGCTGGCGAGCGCGCATCGCGGGGCACTCGATACGAGTCGAACCGAAAGCGAAGGCACGCCATGCGATCGCGCTCGCCAAAGGGTTACGGACTTCCCGGTTCAAGCCGATCCGTTACTACATCCGCAGGAACCGTTTGAGGACCGTGACCAAGAACGTCTCGGGCCCACGCCTGGTGGCGCTGATCCCACAATTCGTGTTGCTCGCGTTCGCCGAGATGCTCGGTTTCATCGTCCTTCGGGAGCCCGGCGAGATAGTCAACCTTGCCAGAGCGCTCGTATGGAACTTCGTGGCGTTCCCTCAGACACTGTCAGAACGAGCGCGGGTTCAGCGTCGACGGCGCGTATCGGATCGCAGATTGCGGCGATTGACCGTTCGCCAATCAACACGCGTCCGAACGTACGCAGAGCACCTGCTCGAAAACATCGAGCTCGCCTGGGGCCGCAGGGCCGAGATGCTGGCGCAACGCAGCGCGCAGGCGCGCGTGATCGGCCGCAGGTTGCGCGGGCGCACCGGTGTTGTCGTTGCGGCTGCGGTCATGTTGCTGTTGCTGGGTTTCAGGCATTTCCTATGGGGTCCGCCGTCGTCGGTCGGAGAACTGCTGCCCTACCCCGACCGTGTGACGGGTCTCTGGCGGATGTTCTTCTCGCCGTGGCAAGCGGTCGGCCTCGGACAGCCGGGGCCTGCTCCGCCCGCGTTCATGATGCTCGGAAGCTTTCCGCTGGCAGCATTGGGCAACGTCTCGCTTGCACAGAAGCTGTTGATCGCGTTCCTGGGAGTCGTTTCGTTCGCGGGCGCATACCGGCTCGTTTCCGACGTCGTCGATCGAGTCGGGCGAACGACCGCGGGTATCGCTTATGTCCTCGGTCCCGTCGGCTACGCGGGGATGCGCACCGGCAATCTCGGTGCGCTCGTGTTCGGCGCCGCCGCGCCGTTCGTGATCCTGGCGATGCTGCGACTCACTGGATGGGTGCGGCCGCCCGGTTGGGTGCGGGGCAAATCCGTGGCGCGCGTCGCACTAGGAGCTGCATTCTCCGCGGCCTTCGTTCCCGGAAGCTTGATCCTCTACGCGCTCGTCGCCGTCGGTCTGACGGTAACGAGTGCGATCGTCCATCCTGCTCGTCGAGTCGTCCCATCACTTGCTTCGTGTCTTATCGGATTGCTGTTCGGCTGGGTGCTGCTGCTTCCGTGGAGCTCCACGTGGGGACGACCCGGCTCGATCTTCTCGGCTCTTACATCGGGGGAGACGTGGAAGACGTTCGCTCACTCGTTCGACAACCACGGCATGCTGAGCGTGGTTCTCGGCCAGACGCCGCGAGGTCCCGCGCTATCCGGCCTAGCGCTGGCCGTGCTCGGGATAGTCGCGCTCATCGTGGCCGAAGGGCAGCGCCGGCGGCTCGCCTTTGCGCTGTGGTCGACGATCGTCGTAGCGGGCCT
The DNA here is from genome assembly GCA_030861205.1 of Actinomycetota bacterium. Taxonomy (GTDB): domain Bacteria; phylum Actinomycetota; class CADDZG01; order CADDZG01; family WHSQ01; genus JALZGD01. The sequence goes on along the minus strand of JALZGD010000035.1, from coordinate 8,714 downwards.
CGTCGTCGCGCTGTTCGCAGCAGGTGTCGTCCGTCCTCTTGTTGCGACGCCTACGGAAGCAGGGGTGATCCCGGGAGCCGGTTTTGCCGCTCTCGTGGGGCTCGCCGTCGCTTCGTTGCGTCTCGACCTTCCTCGACGAGGGCTAGGGCTAACGCACGCTCTTACCATCACAGGCCTTTCGATCGGTCTGCTCATGGCGGCGATCGGGTTGCTGCCTGCGCTGTGGCATGGCGAGTGGTCGCCAGGAGCCAACGGCGACACCGCCGATGCGCGAACCGTCTCGCAGATCGACGAGGTCCTAGGAGCGGCGGGGTACGAGAGCGGCCAGTTCCGCGCGCTGTGGATCGGCGAAAAGTGGTTACCCGATCAGCCGACGCCCACGCGGTTTGTCCCGAACGACTACTTCCTCACGGGCCCGAAGGGCCAGGAGCTGACAGACCTCTTTGGTCAAGGGCAGGGGGCCGGAGACGTTGCCTTCGACCGCGCCGTCACCTCGATCGAGACGGGGACTACAGATCGCGGAGGCAGCCTCCTGGCCGCCTTCAACGTCGGTTACGTGGTGGTTCAGCCGGGGCAAGATGCACGACCCTGGCTGGCGCAACGCGATCTGACCCTGACTAGAAGCGCCTCGGCTTTCTACCTCTTCCAGATCGATGAACCGATCGCTCGCGCCGGCGTTTACAACGCGTTGCCTTCCTACGTCGTGGCGCTGGCCGAGAACAAACCCGATGCCACATCCGACACGGCGGCAGTTGAACGAAAGGTTGCAGAACAGGAGAGCGCATCGTCGTACAAGGAAGAGAACGTCTCCGGTCCCGGGTATGTGTTCCTTGCCGAACAACGATCGGATGGCTGGGTGGCATCTGTCGGAGACGAACAACTGCACAGGATCGATGGTGGTTGGGGCAACGCGTTCGCGATCCCGAAAGGCGTTCAAGGCGATCTCACACTGCGCTATGAAAGGCGCACAACTTCTCTCCTCGCGTTGTTCGTGATTGCGCTCGCCTGGATCGTCGTAGTGGGGGCCGCGTTCTCCAGGAGAGGGCATCGCATGCAGCGGGTGATGACCTGATGCCACGCCACGAAGTCGTGATCGCGATCGCGCTCGCTGCCATCGTTGGGATCGGTGCCGCTGTAGACCTCCGCTCGACGCCGGCCCCCGCCGCGGCGCCGGAGCCATCTCCCCTGTTCGAAGCGCGTGCTGATTTCTGCCCGCCGTTCCTCAAAGACGCCTCCGGCGAGAGATCGCTCGCCGTGCAGACGTTCGATTCCTCGTCCGACGCGATCGTCGGGATCGAACCGCGATCCCCATCGCGCAGCAGGCTCGAGCCAGAGCACCTGCTCTATCGGACAGAGCTTGGCCGACAGCCCGTCAACGTCGTTGGGTATGACGCGCCGATCGGCGTTGCGCAATTGCTGAGGTTCGATGGGCCAGTCGAGGGGGCAGTGGCGATGCCCTGCACCGACGAGGCTTCGACGCACTGGTATCTGCCCGCGGGTTCTAGCGCGATCGGGTTTGACGAGCGGTTGTTGTTGTACAACCCGTTCCCGGACGAGGCGGTGGTACGTGTTTCGTTCTTGACGTCGTCGGGATTACGCGCAAAGGCGAATCTTGCAGACGAGCCTGTCCCGGCACGAGGGTCCACGACGATCAAACTGAACAAGTTCATCCTGACGAAGGCGACGCTCGGAGTGCAGGTCGATGCCATACGCGGTCGCTTCGTTGCGTGGAACGTGATGTTCGCGAAGCCCAAGGGCCAGCGGTCCGGCGTTCAAGGGACGATCGGCGCGCCCGAAACGTCTCTGCGATGGTTTTTCCCCGATGGGGGAGCAGGCTCCGGCCTCGACGAGACGTTGACGGTAGTGAATCCGAACAATCGGGAGGCAAGAGTCACCGTCACGCTCATCGGCAGCAAAGAGATCGTTCAGCCGCCGAAGCTGATCGACATAGCGGTTCCGCCCGACGGCGCTCACTTGATCTCTCTGCCACACGCCCTGAAGGCCAAGGAATCTGCTGTCGGTGGCCTAGGGGCGATCGTTCAGAGCTCGAACAACGTTCCGATCGCTGTGGCGCGATCGATGACGTTCGAC
>JALZGD010000035.1:0-6613 GCA_030861205.1 Actinomycetota bacterium | reverse complement strand
CGCGGAAGATAGTCGGAAGGAGCTCCGAGCTCGGAGCCACGACCCCGTCGCAGAACCTGTTCGTTCCGCCGGCAGCGGCTAGCCCGACGACCGATGACCTGATCTTCATGAACTCCAGTCCGAACGATGCGGAGATCTCGATCGTGCTGACTCGTCCGGGCCAGGACCCCTTGCATCCTGCGGCTCTCGACTCGATCCGGCTGGCCAGCGGCTCCCGGATGAAGGTGCCGATCGCGAAGTACACCGATGGGGATCCGATGGGCGCGCTCGTCGTCTCGACCGCTCCCGTTATCGCTGAACGATCGGCCTACTCGCACGTCGCGCATGATGTGGCATCGGTCATGGCCATCCCGTTACCGCGCCCGTCTGAAGGAGCGCCGGCTCCCTCTACGAGCCCTTAGAGCTAGGCCGAGCGAGCTTCTGTGCGACGCATGCCTTCGTCGTAGCTGCGGGCGGCCTCGATCAGCGCGTCGAAGAGCTTCGCCTGAACGGGGTCCACGTCCGACATCGCTTCGGGGTGCCACTGGACCCCGATCACCCAGCTCCTGTGACGATGCTCGACCGCCTCCAAGACGCCGTCCTCGGCCCACGCCACAGGTTCTAGATCGGGTGCCACATCGTCCAGGCCCTGGTGGTGATGGGAGTTCACCTCGATGTCGCGCGTCCCGAAGACGCTCGCGAGCTTGCATCCTTTTTTGAGCGTGACGGCGTGCGCGGGGTCGGAGCGCGGAGCATCGCGATCGTGCTCGAGCCTCGTCGCGTCGTCGGCGAGGTGCTGGATGAGTGTCCCTCCGAGATGGACGTTCAGCAGCTGCATGCCCTTGCAGATCGCGAGGACCGGCAGACCCTCTGCAAGCGCGCGGGCGAGGAGGGTCATCTCGAAGTGATCCCTGCGGTAGCTCACTTTGTGCGTGCGCGGGTGGCGTGGGCGCCCGTAGAGCTGCGGGTCGATGTCGCCGCCGCCCGGGAGAACGAGGGCCGACGCGCCGTCCAGCACCGACGCGTCATCAGGATCGAGGTCGAGCTCGAAATCGACCCCCTCCGGGACGATCTCGTCGCGCGGCAAGCCGAAAGTCATCAGTGCCTTGGCGTGCATCCCGGCTTTTTCGACGGCGTGGACGTAGGGGACGGGAAGGCGCCCCTCCCCTGAGCGCCACTGGCCGGCGACGGCGACCCACGCACCGGTAGGCGTGATATCCAGTTGCGATCAGCTCCTTTAATCACATCGATTGGAGTCGACGTGACTGATGGTATGCGCTTCGAAACTCGGGCCATCCATTCCGGGCAGGATCCTGATCCCGCGACCGGCGCTGCAGTGGTACCGATCTATCAAACATCGACTTTCGTCCAGGATGCGGTAGGCGCGCCGCGGGGATTCGAGTATTCCCGCACCGACAACCCCACGCGGCGCGCTCTCGAGACGTGCATCGCCGCGCTCGAGGGGGCTTCGGACGCGGTCTCGTTCGGCTCGGGCATGGCGGCGCTCACGACGCTCGGTTTGACGCTACGCAGCGGCGACCGCGTTCTGATCCCCGATGACGTCTACGGCGGCACCTATCGCCTGTTCGACAAGGTCTTCGCCTCGCTGGGCATCGCATACGAGCCCGTCGATATGACCGACCGTGATGCGATCGACCGCGCGCTCGAGCAAGGTGCTGCGCTCGTGGTAGTCGAGACGCCGAGTAATCCGCTACTGAAGGTATGCGACATCGCGGCGATAGCGCAGAAAACCCGTGCCGCTGGAGCGCGGCTCGTGGTCGACAACACTTTCGCCACGCCGTTCCTGCAGCAGCCGCTCGATTTGGGGGCCGACGCGGTGTGGTATTCCGCGACGAAGTACCTGGGAGGCCATTCTGATCTGGTTGCCGGCGTGATCACTACCTCCGACGACGAGCTGGCGGTCCGTCTGAGGTTCCTTCAGAACGCCGCAGGTGCTATCCCCGGCCCGTTCGACTCGTGGCTCTTGCTTCGCGGCCTGAAAACCTTGGGCGTACGGATGCGTGCCCACAGCGCGGGGGCCGACCGGATCGCTCACTGGCTTGCCCAGCGTGACGACGTAGCGGCCGTTCACTATCCCGGTCTGCCGCAACATCCCGGTCACGACCTCGCAACGAAGCAGATGGCAGCTTCGGGCGAGCCGCTCTATGGGGGCATGGTCTCGTTCGAACTATCGACGGAAGAACGGGCGCTGGAAGTGTGTGCGAGCACGAGGCTGTTCTTCTTAGGTGAGTCGTTGGGTGGCGTCGAGTCGCTGATCGAGCACCCCTACCGGATGACTCACGCGAGCCTTGCTGGCTCGGGCATGGAGGTCCCTGCGGGTCTGATCAGGCTATCCGTGGGCATCGAGCACCCGGACGACCTGATCGATGATCTCGAAAGAGCTCTCGCCTAAGACGGGCTCCGAGCGCGTCGCGCTCGGAGTCGCGATCACGCGCGGCCCTGGCGAGCGAGGAATTCGAGCAGGTCGGCTCTCGTCAGCACGCCGGTCGGCTTCGGCCCGTCGGCGACGACTATAGCCTCGGCGCCGCGCGCTAGACCCTCGAACATCTCTTCGACCGAAGCAGCCGTTTGAACCACGGGTAGGGGAGCGTCCATCACCTCGACGACGTCGCGTCCGATCGCGTCTCTGTCGCGGAAGACCCTGTCCAACAGGCTGCGCTCGTGTATCGAGCCGAGGATCTCGGTGATCTCGTCCGGCCGTTCGCTCTTCGCCACGGGGAGCTGAGATATCCCGAACTCCTGCAGCACGTCGATCGCCCGCCCGACCTTTTCGTGTGGAAGAACCGCGATCAGATCTGGGATCTCGGGCTCGGCGTCGCGCTTGGTAGTCAGCACCTCGCCGATCCTGACCGACGTTTGCGGTCTGTCGACGAAACCGTGCTCGAGCATCCACGATTCGTCATAGAGCTTCGACAGATAGTTCTTCCCGGAGTCCGGAAGGATGACGACCACTACGTCGTCGGGTCCGAGGTCGTGAGCGATCTCTAATGCGGCCCACGCCGCGGTGCCGCACGAGCCACCCGCGAGCAAGCCCTCCTCACGCGTCAGCCGTCTCGCTGTGAGGAACGAATCCTTGTCGCTCACAGTGACCCAACGGTCGATCACGTTTGTGTCGACTATCTCGGGCCACGATTCCTTGCCGATGCCTTCTACGAGGTAGGGACGAACTTCGCCCGTATAGATCGAGCCCTCGGGGTCGGCTCCGATGATCTGGATGTCGGGGTTCATCTTCTTCAAGTAGCGACCGACACCGGTCACGGTCCCGCCGGTGCCGACGCCGACCACAACGTGCGTGAGCTTGCCCTCGGTCTGCTCCCACAGCTCCGGGCCTGTTGTCTCGTAGTGACTGCGAGGGTTGTGCTCGTTGTGGTACTGGTTCGGCTGGAACGCCCCCGGTATCTCCTCGGTCAACCGGTCGGCGACGCGGTAGTAGGACTCCGGAGACTCTGGAGGTACCGCTGTGGGCGTGATCACGACCTCTGCCCCGTAGGCGCGTAAGAGCGAGATCTTTTCCTGGCTCATCTTGTCGGGCATCGTGAAGATGCAGCGATAGCCGCGCAGCGCTGCGGCGACCGCGAGCCCGACTCCGGTGTTTCCGGAGGTCGGCTCGATGATCGTCCCCCCGGGACGCAACTTTCCCTCGGCCTCCGCGGCTTCGATCATCCGGATCCCGATGCGGTCCTTGACGCTTCCGCCCGGATTCAGCATCTCGAGCTTCCCGAGGAGTTGGCACTCGAGTCCCGCGCCGAAGCGGCTGAGCCGCAATAGCGGGGTCCCACCGACGAGATCGAGAAGCGATTCAGCGACATCCATCCTGCTCATCGTGGCCTACCGGCAGCCCGGGGCGCAACCGCCGCGCAGGAGTGAGGGCAGCTCCGGAGAATCTCCCAGACTCAATCACCTTGAGGGAGGGATCAAAGAGATGCGCCGTTCGATCCGAGTCGCCATTGCTGCGGCTCTGTCCGCGGCCCTGTTGGGCCTAGTCATCGCCCCGGAGGCATCCAGCCGGCCGGGCCCTATGCGTTTTTCCAAGAACACCTACGCCTACACGTCGTCTTACGGAGAGCCGGGGCTCGCGATAGCTCCCGACGGCACGGTTTACGTGACGACGCCCGGCGAGCGCGGCGCGGTTCTAGCTCGCTCCGACAACAAGGGCAAGACGTGGAAGAAGCTCCCCACCGTCGTTCCGAGCTCGTCGTCTCCCGGGAGGTTCACCTCCGGCGGCGATTCGGAGGTTGCAGTTGCGAAGGACGGAACGGTCTACGCGGCCGACCTCGAGATCGACGGCATCACGGTGTGGAGGTCGACCGACAAGGGCAAGACGTTCCCGCAGGAGACCTTCGTCGAGGGCTCGGCAGACCGCGAGTGGCTGGCTACCGAGGGCAAGAGCACCGTCTATCTCGCGTGGCACGAGCTTGCGTCCGGAACGATGCTCATCGTCGTCTCGCACGACGGCGGCAAGACGTTCTCGCCCCCCCACACGATCTATTCGCAACCGACAACGGCCGGCGAAAGCGCTCGTAACGGGACCTCCATCGGTGGGATCAGCACCGATGGCAAAGGCAACGTCTACGCGCTGTACGGAGTCAGTCGCTTCGACACGACCGACACGACGTACGGGACGCCGCCGATCTCGACGATCCACATCAGCGTCTCCACCGATCACGGCGACACGTGGAACGACTACGAGGTCAATCCCGGCGCGGCCGATGCGAACTACGGCAACTTCTGGATGGCCAGCGGCGTCGACAAGGCCGGCAACGTGTACGCGGTGTACTCGGGCTACGCGCACAAGGGCGAGCCGATGCACGTATGGCTGCAAGAATCGACCGATCACGGCCAACACTGGACGAAGCCGTTCATCGTTGACGACAAGGGAGGCTCCGACCTCTTCGGATGGGTTGCCGGCGGGGGCCCGGGTGTTGCCGTCGTCGCCTGGTACCACACCGACGACAAGAACAAGGACGACACCAAAGCTCAGTGGGTGGTCAAAGTCGCTCAGGTCCGCGGTCTCGTCGAGCAGAACGGGAAGTCGAACCCCCACCCGGACGTCCAAGTCGCGAACGCCACCGACCACTACAACCACGTCGGCGGTATCTGCACGCTCGGGCTCTTCTGCGGCGTAGCCCCGGGTTCGTCGCCCGACCGTTCGCTCCTCGACTTCTTCAAGGTTGCGGTCGACCCGAGCGGCCACCCCGAGGTCGTCTGGTCGGACAACAACCGTGACGGCACCGTCAAGACCGGGGTGGGATTCGCACGCCAAACGAGCGGCGAGTCGGCATTCGACCCACGCATCTATCACTGAAGTTTCGGTTGGGAGAAAGACGCCGGTCCGGCACCGCCGGGCCGGCGTCTGCCGCGCCTAGGTGCCTCTGCGTATTGGAATCCGGCTGCTAAAGCTGGAAACTTCTGAGCTTGTAATGGCGTCGGAAGCAGTGGGTTGGGGAATTCCACCCCGTAGGGTGATGTTTCGACGACCACGTAACTGCTATCCATGACGCGGGTCGCGAAGATTGCGATTCCGTCGGCCTCGCAACTAGGAGCTAGATGGACACGGTCGAACCCGCAGCCGAAGAACGAACGACGATGGAGGCCCGGGAGCCTTCTGAGGGCGCGCCCGAGGCCGACGGCGTCCGGCGGCGGTGGTGGCGCAAGCCCAAGATCTGGGCGGCCATCGCGGTCGGCGTCCTAACGCTCGGAGCTGCGGGCGCGTCGTACGCCACCTACGGGTTCACTCACCAGTACCGCGGCAGGATCTTGCCGGGGACGACCGTGGCCGGTACGGACATCAGCGGATTGACCGCTGCGCAGGCGACGAGGGCCGTGCGCCATGCGCTGCGTCCCCAACTGCACCGGCAGATCACGGTCACGTGGTCGGATCGAACGTGGCACGTAACGCCGAAGGATCTCGGTGCCCGCAGCAACGCGAGCGCCGTCGTGAACGAGGCCGTCTCCGCGAGCGCCCATGCCTCATTCCCAAAGCGGATGGAGATGAGGATCCTCGGAACTGGGCTCGGCTTCGATCGACCGATCGCCTTCAGGTATCCGCGCAGAGGTGTCGCGGCATTCGTGCACGGCTTGGCGACGACGTTCGACCAAGACGCTCAGGACGCGACGATCGACTATTCCGACAACTGGGTGCACATCGTGCACGAGAAGACCGGGCGAACGATCAAGGTCGGGACCGCTATCGCTCGCTTCCGCAACGCGCTTCGCACGAACAGCGATGACGTGAAGCTTCCCGTCGAGACGGTGAAGCCGAAGGTCACAACCGACGCTTTCAAGACCGTGCTGCTTCTTCACATCGGCGAGAACAAGCTGTACCTCTACCAGGACGGAAAGATCACGCACACCTACACCGTGGCCACCGGGCAATCGATCTATCCGACGCCGCAAGGGATCTTCCATGTGATCGCGAAGGTCGAAGACCCGATGTGGATCAACCCGGCCCCGAATGGTTGGGGCAAAGACATGCCTGCATCGATCCCACCCGGTCCCGACAACCCCTTGGGGCTACGCGCGATCTACTGGTCGGCGCCCGGCATCCGATTCCACGGCATCCCGTCGTCAGAGCTGTCGAGCTTGGGCCATAACGCATCGCATGGGTGTGTGC
>JALZGD010000192.1 GCA_030861205.1 Actinomycetota bacterium | reverse complement strand
ACTTCGTCTCGACCGAGGACGGAACTGGGATCGTCCACCTGGCGCCGTACGGCGAAGACGACATGAACGTTGCGAAGCGCGACGACCTGCCGATCGTGCAGATGATCGACGCGTCGGGCCGCGTCGATCCCCGTGCAGAAGGGCTCGCAGGTCTGTGGGTGAAGGATGCCGACCCCGAGATCATCGGCGATCTCAGATCACGCGATCTGCTCTTCCGAGCCGAGGACTACGAGCACACCTATCCGCATTGCTGGCGTTGCGGAACCCCATTGCTCTATTACCCCCGGCGTGACTGGTACATCAGGACGTCGCAGATCCGATCCGAGCTCATGTCTTCGAACGACGACACGAACTGGCAACCGCCTTCGATCAAGTACGGCCGCTTCGGTGACTGGCTCGCGAACAACGTCGACTGGTCGCTCTCGCGCGATCGCTACTGGGGAACACCATTGCCGATCTGGCGGTGCGAGGACGAGCACGCGACGTGCATCGGGTCGTTCGCCGAACTGGCGGAACTGTCGGGCGCGGAGGTCGGTGACGATTTCGATCCCCATCGGCCCTTCGTCGACGAGATCACATTCGAATGCCCGACGTGCGGCAGCGCTGCCACGCGAGTCAAGAGCGTGATCGACACGTGGTTCGACTCTGGATCGATGCCTTTCGCTCAGTGGCACTACCCGTTCGAGAACGAAGAGGTCTTCGAAAGACGTTTCCCGGCCGACTTCATCTCCGAAGCTATCGACCAGACGCGCGGATGGTTCTACACGCTGCTCGCGGTCGCGACGCTGGTTCGCGGCCAGAACTCGTTCCGCAATTGCGTGTGCCTGGGACACATCGTCGACGCCGACAAGAGAAAGATGTCGAAGTCGCTCGGCAACGTGATCGAGCCGTTCTCGATGCTCGACGAGGTCGGGGCCGACGCGCTTCGTTGGTACATGTTCACTTCGGGAACCCCGTGGTCTCCGCGGCCCGTGTCTCTCGAGCTGATCCAGGAGTCACTTCGACGGTACCTGTTGACCTTGTGGAACACGTACTCGTTCTGGGTGACGTATGCCGCGCTCGAAGGATTCGACCCTGCAAACGAGCACATCCCCATCCACGAAAGACCCGAGATGGATCGATGGATCCTCGCCGAACTGGACGACGCGGTTCGCGAGGTCACCCGTGCTTTCGACGACTTCGATGCGACCGCGGGAGGGCGCCGCCTCGATCGACTCGTCGACGATCTTTCGAACTGGTACGTCCGCCGTTCGAGGCGGAGATTCTGGAGATCGGCAGAGGATGCGGACACCCGTAGCGCGTTCCTGACGCTGTGGGAATGCCTGGTGACGATCGCGCAGCTCTCGGCGCCGTACACGCCTTTTGTTGCCGACGAGATCTACGTGAACCTCACGGCCCCCGACGACCCGAACGCGTCTGTTCACCTCAGTCGGTGGCCCGAGCCAAACGGAGCACGAGTGAACGACGAGTTGCGCGAGGCGACGGCCCTGGTGCGTCGGCTCGTCGTGCTCGGTCGAGCGGCGCGTACGGAAGCGTCGCTCAAAGTGAGACAGCCTTTGGCAAAGGCGTTCGTCGTGGTGCCGGCGCGCGACTACGCGTTGATCGAGGGACTCGTCGCGATGCTCAAAGAGGAACTGAACGTGAAGGACGTCGAGCAATCCGAAAGTGCCGGAGATCTTGCGGACTATGTCGTCAAACCGAACTTCAAGGCGCTGGGGCCCCGGTTCGGTCGGGCGATCAAGGACGTTCAGAAAGCTCTGGGATCGCTCGATCCTTCGAAGGTCGTCGCGCAGCTCGATGCGGACGGCGTTGTGTCACTCGATGTCGGTGATGAGACCGTGGACCTCACGCGGGACGACCTCGACGTCAGGATCCACAGCCGTTCGGGACTGCAGTTCGTCTCCGATGGCCCGTACGGGGTGGCACTCGACGTCGAGATGACGCCCGAGCTCGAAGCGGAAGGACTTGCCCGCGACATCGTTCGAACCGTGCAGGAACTTCGCAAGTCGAGCGGGCTGGCTGTGGAGGATCGGATCGAGTTGTGGCTAACGACCGACGAAGAGACCGCTTCCGCGGTGCGCGCCCACGAGGACTACATCAGCGGCGAGGTGCTTGCTACGGCCGTCAATTTCGGAGCGATGCCGGATGGGACGCCGACGGCGCAGGCCGGCGACGGCGTGCGCGTAGGGCTCAGGAAACAGCCGGCCTAGGCGAGCGCGAGCAACTCTTCGGCAGCGGGCAATCTGTCCTTCAGGATGAATCCATCTGCCCACTGCGGCTTCTCGGACAAGAGCGCGGAGTACGCGACGATGCGCGCGCTCGGCAGTTCAGCGCGCAAAGCGTGCGCAGCCTGCTCGCCATCCATCTCAGGCATCCAGTAGTCCATGAGCACGACATCGGCATCGAACGTCTTGACGATCTCGAGCGCGTCTGGTCCCCCGCCGGCGACCCTCACCTCGATGCTGCCCGCATCGAGGTTCAGGACGAATTCGACGGCCGCCCGGATCGATTCGTCGTCGTCGACGACCAAGACCTTCATGACTCGATTGTGAGTGTTACGAGGCGCCACTCACATAGGTATTCATAGAAGACCAGAGTGGCCCATGAGGCCTGTGTGACTAGACAGCGCGGTTAGGGCGTGCAGATGCCGCACGGAGTGAGACCTGCCGCCCGCGCGTCCGAGACGGACATCCGTTCGGCTCCCCGTGAACCGGCGTAGCGACAATCGGGCCGGTGGTATTTCCCGGTGCTGGCCACGCCTACGACCCGCTCGTCGCGGGGCTCGTCAACGGCCGGGCCGGCCGTTTGCGCGGCCGGCTCGGTGCGGCTCCTCAGGTACGCCAGCGTGAGGGTGACCGCAGCGGCGACGGTTGCCGCGATCGACGCCCAGATGAGCGATTGCGACGCCCCGACCCATCCGAAAACCAAGAAGATCGCCGACACCCCGATCAGGAGCATCGATGCCCCGACCAGCACCGTCACCCGCCGCGGCCCTCCTTGCGCGTGAGTCGCTCAGAGACCCTGGCCGCCGGCCGCGGCTTTCTCTCACCGTCATCGCGTGGAGGTCGCGTCGAGCCGCCGTCGGAGATCCTGATCTGGCGCGGCGGACCACTCTCCAGCGCGTCCAAGGCCGCGATCTGTTGCTCCAGGAACGACCGGAGGCGCTGCTTCAGCTCTCCTTCGAAGCCGCGCAATTGGTCGATCTGCTCTGTGAGGTCACGCTTCTTCGCGGCATACTCACGCTCGGCTTCGATGCTCTTCTTGCGTAGTTCTTCGTCGGTCCGCGCTGAGCGCGACCTCGCTTGCGCGTCCACTTCTTTCACGCGGGCTTCCGCCTCGGAGATGAGCTTCTCGGCTTTTGCTTTAGCCGAAGCGATGGCCTCCTCCGCGGCCTTTTGCGCGCCGAGAAGCGTTTTCTTCAGCATCTCCTCGGCATCGCGGCTCGTCGCGACGGCATTGTCGAGCTCATCGACCCGCCGAGCGAGCGCTTCGTTCTCGCGAGTCAACCGTGCTAGAGCTTCGGCGACGCGGTCCAAGAAGTCGTCGACCTCTTCTTGGTTGTAACCGCGCCACGCGTCGTGGAACTGCTTCTCGTGGATGTCGCGAGACGTGAGCTCCATTAGCGTCAGTATCGCAGAGGCCCCGTCAGAACGACCGCGATCTAGCCGATCAGCACGGGATCTGCGACTGCGCCAGCTGGAGCAAGATGAAGATGATGATCGGCGAGAGATCCATGCCGCCGATCGGGGGGATCAGCCTGCGGAAGGGAGCCATGACCGGCTCCGTGATGTCGTAGAGGATCCGGATGACCGGGGTCAGCGACGGCGGCGGCGTCCACGCCATCGTGACCCAACTGAAGATGATGCGCACGAACAAGATGAACGTGTAGACCGCGACCAGATAGCGAAGGATGCACCCGAGATCCATCTGTGGGTGCCTCTAGGCTTGGTTGAAGAACCCGCGCTCCTCGAGGAAGCGCCTCCGCTCCTCTGCAGAGACGTGGATCCCGGCAGGTGTGACGAGAAAGACTTTGTCTGCAACCGGCTGGATCGAGCCTCCCAAGCCGTAGGCGAGGCCGCTTGCGAAGTCGACGAGACGCCGCGCAAGGTGATCGTCGGTCGCCTGCAAGTTCATGATCACAGAGACGCCATCTCGGAACTTGTCGCCGACCTCTTGGGCGTCGTTGAACGAACTCGGGTGCACGAGGTGCATCCCGGACGCTTGGGGGGCGGGTCGCATCGGGCGCACCACGGCTTCCTGAGGGGAGCGATCGTGATTGATGCGGCGCACCGACGGCCTCTGCTGTTCGGGCCGATCCGGCTCGTAGTCCTCGTAGGCGTAGTCGTCCAGCTCGTCGTCCTCGACGAGCCCGAGATAGATGAGGGTCTTCCGCCAGATGCCGGCCATGGCGCCGCAAGGATATCCCGGGAACGGAAGGAGATCGTGGGAATCGGTTAGATAGCCGGGCGACGGGGGCCGAAAATCGCCTCGCCGACGCGGACGATGGTCGCGCCTTCTTCGATCGCTACCTCGAAGTCGCGCGTCATCCCCATCGACAACTCCACGGGCTCGCTTGCCCCACCGAGCTCCGCTCCGAGCTCAGCCAGCTCTGCGAAGTAGGGGCGCGACTCCGCCGGGTCGTCGGCAAAGGGAGCCATCGTCATCAGACCGCGCACGCGGATCGACTCGAGCTCTGCGATGTCTCCGAGCAAGCTCCGAAGTCCCGCGGGAGCGATCCCGAATTTCCTCGGATCACGAGCGACGTTCACTTCGATGAGGACGTCCTGTGTAACTCCGAGCGTCGCTGCTCGACGGGCGATCGCTTCCGCAAGCCCGAATCGATCGACCGAATGAATGAGGAAGGTTGTGCCGACGACGTTTCTGACCTTGTTCGTCTGAAGATGTCCGATGAAGTGCCAGCGGGCGCGGTTTCCGGCGACGGCGACCTTTTGTTTGAACTCTTGCGCGCGATTCTCACCCAGGTCGTTGATGCCGGCCTCGATCGCGGCATTGACGGCGTCGAGGCCGAACGTCTTCGACACAG
>JALZGD010000191.1 GCA_030861205.1 Actinomycetota bacterium | reverse complement strand
CACCGGATGGGCTTCCGTGACGTAGAGGAAGCCGCCCGGTCTGACGAAGTGAGCGGCGACCTCGGCCCACCGGCGGATGTCGGGCAACCACGGCAGCGCGCCGCGCGACGTGTAGACGATGTCGAAGTCCTCGTCGAGCACTTCCGGGAGGTCGTAGACATTCGCTTCGACGAAGCGGGCGTCGATTTCGATCTCTTTAGCAACCTTGCGGGCTAGTCCCACTGCTTTCGGCGAGAAGTCCGCGCCCGTAACTCGTGCACCGAGGCGCGCCCACGACAAGGTGTCGATCCCGAAATGACATTGCAAGTGCAGCAGGTCCTTGCCGGTCACGTCGCCGACCTCATCGATCTCGTACTTCCTGAGCCGGACGCCCGGCGGGCCGCGGCGCTTGTCATAGTTTTCATCCCCGCGGATAAAGCTCTCGAGGTCGTAGAAGTCGCTGCGTTCGTGGATCTCGGTCCACTCGTCCCACAACTTTTGATTGGCGTCCATGAAACGCCTTGCATCCGAATCGAGCGTGGGGCCTTCAGACACCGGAGAATCGTACGCGGGTTGTGCCCGACGCACTCAGCGCGGAACTATTCCTCGCGGCCGAGGATGAACCACAAGATGATGACTCCCACGACAAGGAACCCCGTAAGCACCATGAACGCGACTCCGCCGTTCGAGGCGTTGGATTCACCACCGGCATCGATGCCCGGCTTGCCGCAGGCCGTTAATGCGATGAGCATCAGGGTCGCTGCCAAAGCTCTGATTCGCGTCACGTCGCGGCTCCCTCAGGTGCTTTGGCTTGAGGCCGCGCCTTGCGCTCGGCCCAGCTCAACCCGAACAGATGCAACACGAACAAACCGACAAACCATCCTGTCAGCTGGCGCGGCGGGCCAAGCGCGTTGCCGGGGTCGTACTTCAGGAGCGCGACGGCGCTGCCCTTGCCCGTGACTGCCTCGAAGGTGACCATCCCGTATGTGGTCCCGCCTTGGTCGAGGAACCGATCGAGATCCGAGTTGATCAACCCTTGCGACGTCGTCGTGAAGACGGTGACTTGTCCCTTGTTGATCGCGTCACCGAAACCACCCGACGCACCGCTCTCGAGGAGAGATCCCTTCTGTGCCTGTGCGGTGTCGTTCTTGTTCACCGGTGTCCATGGGCTGTCGGGATAACTCGACGCCGGACCGAAATTGATCTTGTCCACCGAATCTGCGTACTGAACGGGATTCCATTTCGGTAGCTCGCCAACGGGTCCCAATGGGTTCAGCGACCACACGACGCCGAGGATGACGAGGACCCCGAGCGTCACCGAAGCGGTGATGAAATAAGCGAGGCGCGCGCCGGTCACAAGCGTCAGGAGCAACCACACGCTGCCGCAGAAGACGATGATGGCGCAAACGGTCGCGGCGAGGCCCTCGATAAAGATGATTGTGGTCTCACCCACTAGAGATCGTTCCTCTCGTACTTCATGACGGCTTTGATCTGGTCGTCAGTGAGCGGGTACGGCGGTGCCGGGATCCCCTGCGCCGGGGTCTTACCGAACGCCGGCATGAACGCGAACCGGCGGCCGTTCACGATGGTGAAGTAGTGGAGCTCGGGCGTGAGGTGCCTCACATCGCCCTTCCACAGCGCCATGCCCTGATACCAAACTGGAGCGGTCTCAGGAGGATTTGTGGTGCTCGTCGGCAACGGTATCTCGGACGTGTCTTCTTTCCCCTGGCCCTTCGGTCCATGGCACACCGCGCACCTCGCGGCGAAGATCTGTTTACCCGTTGCGTTCTCGGCGAGCGTCGGCGGTGTTCGGTTGCCGGGAAGCGAGTGCAAGTAAGCCATCACGTCCGCAACCATCTGCGCCGTCATAGGGCCCCCGTACTGCACGCCCCACGTCGGCATGTCCGTTCCCGGCCGGCCGCGCTCGATCGTGAACTCGACGACCTCGTCGTCCCAGCGTGTGAACACGTTGTTGAGCGGCGGGACGTTGTAAAGGACGTCCTTTCCCGTCACGGGGTCTTTGAACTGGTTCTGCCCTCCGACACCCCCGGCACCGTGGCAGTTAGAACATCCCATCCCGAGCGAGATGCTCTTCTCGATCTCCTTGAACTGGAGCGGGTCGGCGTTCGGCGGCAATTGCCCCGGGGGCTCGAAGATGACTTTGCCTCGCTCGACCGAAGAATCGGCGAACTTCGCGGCGAACGCCGTCTGCGTGGACGGGTCCTCGAGCCAGTAAACCGGGATGAAGACCGCCAGCACCAGCGTGGTGACGAGGCCCCACACCTGGATGCGTTCGAGGCGCGGGCCCTCGAGGACTTCGTCTGGCTGGCCGGGCCTCAGCGCTTGAGGGATGCCCAACCGCGGCCGGGGAGCGCGACCGGGCCGCCCCATCCGTGCAACGAAGATCGCCCACAGCAGCGCCGCCGGCACTATGACGGCGACGACGATGGTGATCAGTTCGTTCTTGTTCATCTAGCCCGCGATCCTCTGCTCACACCAGCGGGATACAGAAGGAGCCGATCGGTTCGGAGAACTTCGACCACGTGTCGGTCCCCCGAGGGGGGCCCGTCTGCAAGTTCCCGGTGTCGACTACGACGTCTCCGCCTTCGACGGTGATCGGGAAGCGATCCAGACCGCGTGGCGCCGGGCCCGAGAAGTACTCGCCCGTCAACCTGTACTTCGAACCGTGGCACGGACACTCGAAGAGCGAGGACGTGCTGCACCACGGCGGAGAGCAACCGAGGTGCACGCACTTGCGGTACAGAGCTTGCATCTTGTACTTCTTGGCATTCGTCGCGAGATAGACGGCGGCATCGCCGGTTCCGTCGTAATAAACGATGTAAAAGCGACCTTCGGCGAAGTACTGCGGCACGAAGTTCCCGTCGGGACCGACTTTCTTCACGAGCTCGTCGTAGTTGCCCGCTTTGATCTTGGTTCCGAACCCGCCCGTTAGCTTCGGCCACAGGAACGAGAGCGTCGCCATCCCGAAGAACCCCAGGAACCCGACGAAGGTCGCGGTCCACGCGCGGTTGAGGAATTGGCGCCGGGACACCGCGAGCTGTCCGGGCGTCAAGGGCTTCCGCTGCGCGGGCGGGACCTTTTGAACCGTGACTTCGGGCGTCGTCTTCGAGCTTTCTTTGGTGGGCCCGGACTCGCCCGCATCAATGGTTCCCGTAGCTGCAGGGTGCTTCCGGGCTTCTTTTCCGGTCGATCCAAGAGCGCGTCGCTGGCGGCGGATCGTGACGTTAGCCATGAACGCGCCCCATGCGGCGATGCTCACGGCGACGACGATCAACGCGATCGTTCCGGCACTCATCGGACGTCACCTCCTCGATGCGAGGTTCGTCCCCCCGAGGATCCAGTGTATTTAGGGCGCGGCTGTAGTGAGGACGCGGGGTTCACGTCACAACTCAAAGAAGATCCCGCCCTTCCAGGGGTACACGAAGTTGAAGCCTGGGCCCCTGAAGAACATCCCGAGCGTCACCAAGATCGAGAAGCTCAACACGAAGAAGCTGAAAAGCACGATCGCGAGCTTGCGATCGTCGGGCCGGGTCGAGGGGTTGCGGTCGATGAAGGGCGCCGCCATGAGGCCGATGATGATGACCGTTGGGATCGTCACACCCGCGACCTGGGGGTGGAAATAACGCAGTAGCTCCTGCAGACCGAGGAAGTACCACGGCGCCTTCGATGGGTTCGGCGTCTGGTTGAAGTTAGCGAGCTCTCGTAACGGAGCGTCGACGGTTGCCGAGAAGATCGTCAAGAGAACGAGCACGACCAGCAACGCGACGAACTCGGCAACCATCAGGTGGGGCCACACGTTGACGCGGTCCATCGGCTGCCGCTCGACCTTTTGGATCGATTCGGGCTTGACGACTGCGAGCAGACGCTGGACACGCTCGGGGACCGCCGCGGTCCCGTTTCCGACCGCCTTTTTCGCAGGGCCGGGGGCGGAACGCGCGGGAGCCGCTGTAGCCGTTGCAGCTGCCGCCGCCGGTTTGGCAGCCGCTGCGGCGGCGGGTTTCTGTTCGGCAGCAGGCTGGGCGGCAGGCTGGTCTGCCGCCGCCGGCGCCGCGTCCCGCTGGGGCGCTGGGGCCGTCGCCGAGTCAGGCTTGTTGGGCGTTGCCGATCCTCTTTGTGCTCGGACTCGCGCGGCTTTGGCGCGTGCCTGCGCGACGGCCGGAGACGACCCTTTCGCCGTCTCTTCCGCCAATACTTGTTCGTATACCTCGTCCGGTATTGGCATCAGCTCTCCACTACATGGGGCCCGAGATGCCGCCGTCTTTCCGGACTCGCCAGAAATGGATCGAGATGAAGATCACGATCACAAAGGGCAGCATCAACACGTGCAACGTGTACCACCTGAGTAGCGTTTCGGGCCCAATGATGGGCCCTCCTAACAATGCAAATTGGACTTGGTTACCGATGACGGGCGAGTTCTTCATCATCTCGGTACCGACGGTGACTGCCCACACCGCCAACTGGTCCCATGGCAGCAGGTAACCGGTGAAAGCAAGTAGGAGCGTGAGCAACAACAGGATGACGCCGACGATCCAGTTGAACTCGCGCGGTGGCTTGTAGGCGCCGGTGTAGAAGACGCGGGCCATGTGCAGGAACACGGTGATCACCATGAGGTGAGCGCCCCATCGGTGCAAGTTGCGCACCAGCACCCCAAAGCTCACCTGAGTGTGGATGCGCTGCATGTCCGCGTACACGAAGTCGACCGACGGTCGGTAGAAGAACATCAGGTAGATGCCCGTGATCGTCAGAAGGATGAACAAGAAGAAGGACAGCCCACCGAGGCACAGCGTGTACGACAGCTTGATCCCGTGCCTTTTCACCTTGACCGGGTGCAAGTGGTACAGCAGCGAGTTCATGACGACGTACGCGCGGTTGCGCGGCGAGTCTGCATAACCACGCCGGAAGATCGAGCCCGGACGGAAGATCGAGCGCCACAGCTGACTGTTCTGCAACTGGTCGAACCGCTCGCCCAGCTTCTCCCTCGGGTTCCAACCCTGCACTCTCGCCACTAAAAACCTGCCTCGAGTCGATCCATCACGAAGCCCTCTGGCTTTGGC
>JALZGD010000190.1:3384-5165 GCA_030861205.1 Actinomycetota bacterium | reverse complement strand
CAGTAAGCGAGCCGACGTCCCAGCCCCCTCCTCGTTCGCCGGCGAAGGTCCCCACCGTCCGCCAGCGCCCGACCTTGAGACGCCGCCTGCCCGTGCGCAGGGTCAAAAGGACCCTCCGGCATATCGACCCGTTGAGCGTGCTGAAGCTGTCGGCGCTGTATTACGCCGTTCTTCTGCTCGTCTGGATGATCTTCTGGGCGATCGTCTACTTCATCCTCAAGTCGGCCGGTTTGTTCGACACGATCCACAAGGTCGCCAAACCCCTGGTTCTGCCGGCGCTCGAGAATCTCAACATCAGCTTGCTCCAAGTCGAGAAGTGGGCGTTCCTCATCGGGCTGTTGTTTGTTGTCGTCGCCTCGATCGCCAACCTCTTCCTTGCCTTCGTCTACAACTTCGCCTCCGATGTCGTCGGCGGTGTCGAGCTGACATTCCTGGAGAAGGATCTCTAGAGTCCACACTCGTATGGACGACTCGATGATCTCGTTGCGCGATGTGACGAGAACGTTCGGCACCGGACCTCCCGCGGTCGACCATCTCTCGCTCGACATCGGCCGCGGGGAGACCGTCGTCCTCGTGGGGCCGTCGGGTTGCGGCAAGACCACGACGATGCGGATGATCAACCGCTTGATCGAGCCCACGTCCGGCTCGATCGAGATCGACGGGCGCGACGTTCTCAAACAAGATCCGGTCGCGCTGCGGCGGGGGATCGGCTACGTGATCCAGAGCATCGGGCTGATCCCACATCGAACGGTGGCAGACAACATCGCGATGGTGCCCACTCTGCTCGGATGGGATCAACCCAAGATCGAAAGACGAACACACGAGCTCCGGCAGATGTTCGATCTCGACGTCGAGCTCCTGGATCGTTACCCCGCGGAGCTCTCGGGCGGACAGCGCCAGCGGGTCGGCGTCGCTCGAGCGCTGGCTGCAGACCCACCGGTGATGTTGATGGATGAGCCCTTCGGTGCGGTCGACCCGATCGTGCGAGAGCGACTCCAGGATCAGTTCCTCGAGATCCAGCGAGAGCTCAAGAAGACGATCGTCTTCGTCACGCACGACATCGACGAAGCGATAAAGATGGCCGATCGGATCGCGATCCTGAACAAAGGCGCGAACGTCGAGCAATACGCGAGTCCAGAAGAGATCCTTCGAGCGCCTGCGAACGAATTCGTCCAGAAATTCGTCGGGTCGGAACGAGGCCTCAAGCGACTGGCGCTCATCACGGTCAGTGACATCGACACCGAACCGGGCCCTGTCGTACGCGCCGACGCTTCCGCGGGGGAGGCGATGACGGAGATCGATCGTGGTGGCGTCGGCTGGTCGAGTGTCGTGGACGGCGATCAGCTGCTCGGTTGGGTCGACGCGGACTCGTTACGCGGCGTTACGCGCGCTGTCGACGCGGGCCCACGTCCGTTCGGTGCTTACGTCACGTCGGATAGCTCGCTCAGGCAGGCACTCGACTCGATCGTGACCTCACGTACCCAGGTCGCGGTCGTGCTTGGCGAGGGGCAGCGCTACGTGGGGATCCTCACGCTCGAAAGGATCTCTCGGGAGATCGTCGCGTGATGTCGGCACAGGGCACCTACCAGCAACCTTTGATCCTGTGGAGTTGGATCGGCGACAACCGCGCAGAGATATTCCATCGGATCGTCGAGCACATCGAGCTGACGGTGATCGCCGTCATCATCGGCCTGCTCATCTCGTTACCACTCGGCATCTACGCGTACCGGCACAGACGCGCGTACGGGCCCATCGCCGCGATCACCGGGCTCCTGTACACG
>JALZGD010000190.1:2778-3374 GCA_030861205.1 Actinomycetota bacterium | reverse complement strand
CTCCTTCCCGCTCGCCTTCGCCGCCCGCCGGTGGCGGTGGCTACAGGCGCCGATCCTGTCGACGACCGGGATCCTCTACACCATCCCGTCGCTCGCCCTGTTCGCCCTCCTCGTGCCCTGGACGGGGCTCAGCCGGACGACGTCGGAGATCGGCCTCGTCAGCTACACGCTGCTGATCCTGATCCGTAACATCGTTGCCGGGCTCGACGCCGTTCCCGCTGAAGCTCGCGAGGCAGCGACGGGTATGGGTTTCTCACGTCGTCAGCTCTTGTGGCGCGTGGAAGTGCCTCTGGCTATGCCCGTGATAGCTGCCGGGATCCGGATCGCGACCGTCACGACGATCGGTCTCGTGACCGTGACGGCGATCATCGGCAAGGGAGGTCTCGGGCATTTCATCCTCGAGGGTCTGCTTCAGAACTTTCCCACCGCAGCGCTCCTCGGAGCGGTCCTGTCGATCGTTCTTGCCGTGGTGGTCGACGGCCTGCTCTTGGCATCTGAGCGCGCGCTGACTCCTTGGTCGCGAGCAAAGGCGTGGGGCTAGATGGGCGTTCTCGGGAAAGCGTTCGAGTTCCTGACATCGGGCGTCAACTATCACG
>JALZGD010000190.1:0-2754 GCA_030861205.1 Actinomycetota bacterium | reverse complement strand
CATCGATACCCGCGCGGCTATGGGAGCACGTCCAGATGTGCGCGTTCGCGCTGGGGATAGGAGCGCTCATCGCTCTGCCGGTCGGATTGCTTGCCGGCCATCGGCCCAAAGGAGGATTCGTCGCGATCACGATCGGGAACCTCGGGCGCGCTCTGCCGTCTTTCGGCATTCTCGCGATCGTCTTCCCGCTCACGCTTCGCTACGTGGACGTTGGGAGCCTCGGGTTCCTCGCGACGTTGATCACACTCGTGTTGCTCGCGATCCCTCCGATCATGCTGAACACGTTCGTTGGGACTAGAGAGGTCGACCGCGACACCGTCGAGGCCGCTCGAGGGATGGGACTGAGTGGCCGCCAGATCCTCGTTCGGATCGAGCTTCCTCTAGCAGCTCCCTTGATCGTCGCAGGATTGCGCACCGCCGCGACGGCCGTCGTCGCGACCGCGACTCTGGGCGCCTTCGCATCGTGGGGAGGCCTCGGCCGGTTCATCGTCGATGGGCTGTCGCAAGGCGAAAACGGCCAGCTCGTCGCCGGAGCATTCCTTGTTGCGCTGCTTGCGGTCCTGTCGGAGGCGGGCTTCGCACTGCTCCAAAAGGCGGTCGCGCCGCGCACGTCCGAACGCAAGAAGATGTCTCGTTTCGATGCGAAGTCGGTTCCGGTGGGCAGCTAGCGGCCTATATCGTGAGCGCCGTTCGAACGAGGGGGCCGAGCGGAAGCCTCCGTTAGATCGAGAGGGAGGCGACCCATGCGGATCTTCCGCAGGAGTGTCCTCGGGGCGATGGTCACCGCTTTCGTGATCCTTGCCGGCGCGTGCGCATCGAGTGCGGACAACAACACGAACGGGGCCGGCGACAACGGTTCGGCGAACAAGCCGAGCCTTACGGTTGGAGTCTCGGGAGCGTTTCCCGAGAACCAGATCGTTGCAGAGATGTACGCGCAGGTTCTGGAGAACGCGGGTTACAAAGTCTCGACACAGCTCGACATCCAGTCGCGCGAGGTGTCCGACCCCGCGTTGGCCTCGGGCAAGATCGACATCAAGCCCGAATACCTTGCTTCGGAGCTGTTGTTCCTCGATCCGAACGCGAAAGCGACGGGTGATCCCCAGAACAATGCCGACCTCTTGAAGCCGCTCCTCGCCGACAAAGGCATCGACCTCTTGACACCGTCGCCGGCTCAGGACCAGAACGCGTTCGTAACGACGCAGGATCTCGCGCAGCAGCACAACCTGTCGACGGTTTCCGATCTGGCACCCGTCGCCGGTGACTTAACGCTCGGTGGGCCGCCGGAGTGCCCCAAGCGGCCGTACTGCGAGATCGGTCTGAAGCAGACCTATGGGGTGGAGTTCGGCGACTTCAAGCCGTTGAGCAGTGGTCAGCTGGTCGCGCAGGCGCTGCAATCCGGCGACATCGACGTCGGCCTGCTTTTCTCGACCGATCCGACGATCTCTGCGGACAACTTCGTTCTGCTCCAGGACGACAAGGGTCTTCAGTCGGCCGAGAACATCACCCCCGTCGTTCGGCATGACGTCGACTCGAGTGAGGTGGCGGATCTGCTCAATGGAGTCAGCGCCAAGCTGACGACGGACAACATCACCGCGCTGATCGCGAAGGTCGCGCTCGAGCATCAGGACCCGGGCGACGTCGCGAAGCAGTTCCTTCAGGACAACGGCCTGATCTAGGCGACGGAAGGAAGGGGGTCGCTTTTACAGGCGGCCCCTTTTCTTCAGGCCTCGTAGCGCTCGCCCGCGGGGATCGGCACCTCGATGCGATTACCCGGCGGCGCGAGCGGACAGACCCAACGGGGGTCGTACGCGCATGATGGGTTGTAAGAGAAATTGAAGTCGAGAACGAGCTCGCGCTCGTTGCCGCCTAGATCGGATCCTTTTACCGTGTCGAGCACGTATCGCCCTGCGCCGTAGGTCTGACGTCCCGCCGTGGCGTCGCGGAACGGCACGAACAAACCGCCGCCGTAACCGTCGAGCCAGAAGAGATCCAGCGTGAGCGGCTCGCCTGCGAGATGGAATCTCGCGGTGGCGAACCTTGTGAAGGTGTAGGGACGATCACCGCTCGTGCTGATCTCGTACTTGATCGGCTCGGCATCGACGATGCGCGCGACGACGCGATAGTTCGGGTCGTAATCGAAGTATGGGAGCCCTTCGAAGGCTGCCCGCTTGTCCGCGGGTAATGGAGACTGCGGATGGTCGCGGAACAGCCGGTCGCGGACGTCTCGCCATCTCGCCCACGCGGTCCGAGGGTCGTCGTGTCTGCGGATGTTCGCGTAGAGCTCGAATATCTCTCTCTTCCAGTCGAGCAGTTGGAGCTCTTCTGTCACGCAGCGGTCTCTTCTTCTATGTGGTGGACACACGTATGCAGCAGGTCGGGTGTCGTGAAGTGCCGACGAGCCGCTCTACGAGGTGCCCCGATCCCCGCGGCAGATACGGCTCCACCCAGAACGCACGCGGCAGCCGAGATCCACATCGCACGGCCGAACCCGGCATCGAAAGCTGCGTTGCTGAGACCCTTTACGTTCGCGACGAGCGGCAACAGCGCCACTGCGAACAATCCGGCGATCCGCGCGACGGCGTTGTTAACGCCGGAGCCGACGCCGACATGACTCGTCTCGACCGAGCCCAGCACCGTCGCCGTCAGCGGCGCGACGGTGATCGCGAGACCGAGGCCGAACAGCGCGACGCCGGGAAGGATCACGGCAACGTAGCCAGCGCCCGGTCCGATCCGGGTCATCAGTAACAGACCGAC
>JALZGD010000189.1:4284-5187 GCA_030861205.1 Actinomycetota bacterium | reverse complement strand
TGGGCGATTTTGTGACGGCCGGTGGTGAGCCCTAAGTGGCGAAAGAGATAACGCTGAACACCTCATACGCCGCGAGCCTGTCGCGGCCCCCAAGGAATGCAAGCTCCATGATCGTCGCGATGCCGGCAACCTTGCCGCCGCAGGCTTCGGTCAGATGAGCTGTCGCCTCTGCCGTCCCGCCGGTTGCCAGCACGTCGTCGACGATGAGGATCCGCTCGCCGGGCTCGATCGCGTCCCGGTGGATCTCGAGCTCGTCACTCCCATATTCGAGTTGGTACGACTCGGTCGCGACGTGCCACGGAAGCTTTCCCTTCTTATGAACGGGGATAAGGCCCGCAGTGAACCTGTAGGCGAGCGGCGCAGCAACGATGAACCCGCGAGCCTCGATGCCGAGCACCTTGTCGATCTCATCTCGATCGAATTGGTGCGCCATCGCATCGATCGTGTACGTGAACGCTTTCTTGTCGGCGAGTAACGGCGTGATGTCTTTGAAGACGACTCCGGAGCGTGGAAAATCGGGGATGTCGCGGATGTAGGTCTTCAGCCAGTCGTGACCGGTCCCGAACGCGGCGTTATCGGCGGTCGGGCTCACTAGCGACGCTTTCTGCGCTTCGCTTTCTTGGAGCCCGTCCTTGCGCGAGCGCCCTTGGACGTTTTGGCTGCAGGCCTAGTCTGGCTCCGCGGCGTTGTAGCAGAGCCGACCGCGACCGGTTCGACGACTTCGCCATCGCCTGCCGCAGCCGCCCCCTTGCGCTTGGGCGCCGCCCCGGAAGACGTCCCGAGCGTAGATGCCGCCTCTGCCGGAGTCAGAGTGGACACTTGCTCGGCCCGCTTCGCATCACGCAGGACCTTCTCGCGGATGTTGCGGTAGCGCGGCTCCCGCTCTTTCAGCTGCGAGAGCAC
>JALZGD010000189.1:2017-4274 GCA_030861205.1 Actinomycetota bacterium | reverse complement strand
TAGCGACGAAGATCGACGAGTAGGTACCGCTGATGATTCCCACGAACAGAGCGAGCGCGAGGTCTTTCAGCGTTCCAACCCCAAACAGCCCAGCACCGACGAACAAAAGCGCCGACACCGGCAGCAGAGTCGCTAGAGAAGTGTTCAAGGACCGCATGAACACCTGGTTCATGGCCAGGTTCGCGGAATCCTGGTACGTCATCTTTCCGGTCGTCGCGAACATCGTCGTGTTCTCCTCGACCTTGTCGAACACGACGACCGTGTCGTACAGCGAATAACCGAGGATCGTGAGGATCGCGATGATCGTCGACGGCGTCACCTCGAATCCGACGACGGAGTAAACCCCCGCAGTGATCAAGAGGTCGTGCAACAGCGCGAGGAACGCTGCGAACGCCATCTTCCACTCGAACCTGTAAGAGATGAACGCAACGACGACGATCATGAAGATGATCACCGCCCGTATGGCCTTGCTCGTGATCTCGCCACCCCAGCTGCTGCCGATCTGCTGGCTGGAGATGTCTGTCGAGTCCGGATCGAGACCGACCGCCGTGGCCACCGCGTTCTCGACGTTCGTCTGCGCTGCAGTGCTGCCGATCGACGTCTGCACGATGACGTGGCGCGTGTTGGTGTCGGGATCGGTGGCAACCTGGACCTGAGCGTCCGTGGCGCCCGCGTTCGATGCCGCGGACCGCACTTTCTCGACGACGCCCGTTTCGCTCTCGCCTGCGAGAGGACTTCCGGGTGGTACCGGCATCGACACCGAGACACCACCCTTGAACTCGATTCCGCAACTGAGGCCCTTGAAGGCCGACGGAAGCGGCGGGTGGCACGAGGGCGTGGCCTGCCGGCCGATGACCGACACGATGCTGGCAACGATCAGCACCGCCGAGATCACATACCAAAGGCGTCGTCGCCCGACGAAGTCGATACGCGTCTCGCCGTGGTAAAGGCGACCGAGGCGCCCGCGACGCTGATTGACCGGTTCGTCGGCCATCTAGCCCTCGACCCCCAATGCTTCCTTCATCCCGAGGAACCCGGCCCCGGCGAAGCTCTTGTTCCGCGCTAACAAGACCACCGACGAGCGCGTGAAGAAATAAGCCGTGAGGACGTCGATCAGCGTCGCCAGTCCAAGGGTGAGCGCGAATCCCTTCACAGGTCCGACTGCAAGTAGGAACAGGATCGCGGCGGCTGCGAACGTCACGAAGTCCGCAACGAGAATCGTCCGGAAGGCGCGGTGCATCCCGCGATCGACTGCCGCCCGCATGCTCTTACCGGATCTGACCTCGTCTTTGAGCCGCTCGAACGCCACGATGTACGAATCACACGTGATCCCGATGGACACGATGATGCCTGCGATCCCGGCGAGCGACAGCGTGAGTCCTGCCGTGCGACCGAGGATCGAAAGAACCGTGTAGATCAATGCGGTGAAGACGAGCAGCCCGAGCCACACGATCAGGCCGAGGGCCCGGTAGTACAGGAGCACGTAAATGAACACCAGGACCAAGCCGATGATGCCGGCCTTGAGCCCCGCGTTCAGCGAGTCTTTCCCGAGCGTCGGAGAGACCTCCTGGACAGATTGGATCTCGAGGCTGATCGGCAGCGCACCGGTGCGCAGAATCAGTGCAAGATCCTTCGCCTCTTGCTCGTCGCCGACGTTGATCTGCGTGTTTCCGCCGCTGATGCCGGTCCCGCACTGGACGCCGTTTGCGCCCTGTTGCATGCCGGCGGCGTTCTCGACCTTCCCGTCGAGCACGATCGCGACTTGGCTCTGCGCCTGCTTCGTTGGATCGTTCGCGGCCTGATCACGTAGGCACGCGAGCTTGCTGGTGAACTTCGCCCACGTCTTCGACCCTTCGCTGTTCATGCTCAGCGACACCGACCAGTTGCCGTTGTTCGGGTCAACGACGGCGTCGGCCTTCGTGATCACGTCACCAGTCAGAACCGCAGGGTCCAGTTTGTAGAGGCTCCCCGTCTGCCCGAGCGTCGGCCCGGCGGGATACACGACCTCTTGGTCGTTAACGCGGCTAGACGTGTCGTTCGTGATCTCGGGGCGATCCTTCTTGGGCGTGCTCGGCGGGATGATCTCTTTGACTTGCCTAAACGTCAGCTGTGCAGTCGTCCCGATGAGCCGCAGCGCTTTCTGTCGATCCTTGATCGCCGGGATCTGAACGAGGATGTTTCCAGAGCCGGCGGTGGAGACGTCGATCTCACCCACGCCGAGCGAATTCAACCGCTCACGGATGATGTCCGCAGTCTT
>JALZGD010000189.1:0-2007 GCA_030861205.1 Actinomycetota bacterium | reverse complement strand
TCTGGTTGCTCTTCGCCTGCAAGATCACGCTCGTCCCCCCGCGCAGATCGAGGCCTAGGTCCGGTGACGTGTCTGTGAAGATGACGACCGCAAGGCCGCCGAAAGCGACCAGAAGCGTTATCGCCAGGTACGTCTTGTATCTAGACAGTGGCATCTATCGACCCCCAGGACGACGAACGCTCACGCGTCGTCGTCGGTTGCTTCGGCGTACTCCCCTTCTTCGTCGTCCTCGAGATCCTCGTCGTCCTCGTCGTACTCCATCTCGGGCACGACCTTCCGAGAGATCGCCGAGCGGATGAACCGGATGCGTGTGCCGGGCGAGACCTCGAGGACCATGTGGTCGTCGTCCATCTCAGAAACCGTGCCGACCATCCCGCCGATCGTGATGACCTCGTCACCCTCCTCGATGCTCTTCACGAGCTGCTGATGCTGCTGGACGCGCCTCTTCTGCGGACGGATCAGCATGAAATAGAAGATGCCGATCAGCAGCGCGAGGAAGATGAGGCTCGATGCTCCCTGACCCACGATGACCACTTCCTTTTTGGTGATCCCCGACAGGGACCGCCGGAACGCGAACCGAGCCGCGGAGGCGGCTCGTCGAAGATGCTAACGCCTCGGTAGGCATAGGGCTCGTGTCGGCTTCTTGGACGCCGCCCCTAGCCGAAGAGACGGTTCGCAGCAGGACCGACCGGTTCTGCGATCCCGAGATGCGCGAACGCTGCCTGCGTCGCAACGCGCCCGCGAGGCGTTCTTCTGATCAGACCGAGCTGTAACAGGTACGGCTCGTACACACCCTCGATGGTGTCCGGCTCCTCGCCGACGGCGATGGCCAGCGTAGACAAACCAACCGGCCCCCCCGCGAACTTGTTGATCAGCGCAGACAGCAGCGCGGTGTCGACTTTGTCGAGACCCAACTCATCGACCTCGAAGACGCCCAGCGCTGTCCGGGCAACCTCTTCGTCGATGACTCCACCCGCGCGTACTTGCGCGAAGTCGCGCACCCGGCGAAGCAGCCGGTTCGCGATGCGCGGGGTCCCGCGCGAGCGGCGAGCGATCTCGCCGGCCGCCGCGTCGCCCACGTCGACCCTCAGTATCTCTGCCGAGCGAAGCACGATGGTCCTTAGATCATCCGGCGGGTAGTAGTCGAGCCTCTCGGTCAACTCGAAGCGACTCCGAAGCGGTCCCGTGACCAGCCCGGCGCGCGTCGTTGCACCGACGAGAGTGAAGCGCGGGAGGTCGAGCCGGATCGTTTGTGCGCTGGGTCCTTTGCCGATCACGAGGTCCAGCTGGAAGTCCTCCATCGCGGGGTACAGGACCTCTTCGACCACTCGCGGCAACCTGTGTATCTCGTCGACGAACAAGACGTCCGAATGATCGAGGTTCGTGAGGATCGCTGCCAGATCGCCTGCGCGTTCGAGCGCGGGGCCCGACGTCGGGCGGATGTTGACCCCCATCTCGTTGGCGATCACGTGCGAGAGGCTCGTCTTGCCGAGGCCCGGGGGGCCGTGAAGCAGCACATGGCCGACGGGCTCACCGCGACCGCGAGCAGCTTCCAGCACGATCTGCAGGTGCTCCTTGAGCTTGCGCTGGCCGACGAACTCCGACAGCGCGCGGGGGCGCAGTGAACGTTCGGCCTCGCGCTCGAGTGGATCCGCCGCGACCGCAAGCAGCTCGTCGCTCATCCGGCCAATACCTTCAGCGCCGATCGGACGAGAGCCTCTACGTCGTCTTCCGAATCGAGATCGCCGAGCGCGACCCTGACCTCGCCCGGCGTGTAACCGAGGTTCTCGAGCGCGGAACGCGCCTGAGCGATCGCGTCGGGCGCCGATCCGACGACGGATAGGTCCGGAAGCTCCAACTTGTCCTTGAGGTCGACAAGGATGCGTTGGGCGGTCTTCTTCCCGACGCCGGGAGCGGACGACAGGGACGCTACGTCGTCGGTGACCAAGGCCTTGCGGAACGAGTCGGGCGCAAAGGCAGAGCAGATCTGCAGCGCGAGCTTGGGCC
>JALZGD010000034.1 GCA_030861205.1 Actinomycetota bacterium | reverse complement strand
GTCGAGTGTCTCGACTAGGAGGTCGATGCCCTCGCCCGTCGAGGACGAGCACGGAACGATCGGTGCCCCCTCGAGGACCGTGCTTTGCAGTCGTTCGGTCGTTTCAGAAGTCGCTTGTTCCAAGGTCTTTTCGTCGACGAGATCGGATTTCGTCAAGGCAACGACGCCGCTTTCGATACCGAGGAGATCCACGATCGCCAGATGCTCCTCGGACTGCGGCTTCCACCCTTCGTTCGCCGCGACCACGAATAGACACACCGAGATCCCACCGGCTCCGGCGAGCATGTTCCTGATGAACCTCTCGTGACCGGGGACGTCGATGATGCCGACTTCCAGGCCCGAGGGGAGGTCGAACCATGCAAAGCCGAGATCGATCGTGAGGCCGCGGCGTTTTTCCTCGGCGAAGCGATCTGGGTCGATACCGGTGAGCCGCTCGACGAGGGCCGATTTCCCGTGATCGACGTGACCCGCGGTCCCTATGACGTGCACGGCCGCAACTACGCGCTGCGCGGAGGGCTGCCGACGATCAGTGCAGCGGTGAGCGCGGCTCGAAGCTCGTCGTCGTCCTCCGGAGGCACCGTTCGAAGGTCGACGACGATGCCGTCAGATCGCACCGTCACGACTACCGGGCGCGCCGCGATGAGTAAGCGGCGACGAAGTTCGTCCGGTGTGTGCGATCGGCTCGAGATCCTGACCGCCCACGACGAGATGTCTCTTCCTGGTCGGGCGCCGCCGCCCGCAGCGGCCTCGGACGGCACGACTTCCGCGCTGACTCCGGGCCCTGCTTCGTCACCGAGCGCACCGACCAGTGCATGGGCTCGACGCTCGACCTCCTCGGCGGGGACCAGCGCGGATCGCCACAGCGGTAGGTCGGCCCACTGCCCGCTCGCGTACGCGTCCAGAGTCGCCTCCAACGCTGCGAGCGACAGCTTGTCGATCCGGGCCGCCCGAAAGAGTGGGTGGCGCTTCATGTCGTCGATCAATTCGCGACGGCCGACCGCTATGCCCGACTGTGGCCCGGCGAGGAGCTTGTCGCCCGAGAAGGTGACGATGTCGGCCCCCGCGCCTAGCGCTTCGGCGATCGTCGGCTCCGTTTGCTCGTCCCAAGCATCGGGGCGAACGATCAGCCCCGACCCGAGGTCGTGGAGGAACAGCATCCCCGTGCGTTGGGCCAGTCGTGCGAGCTCGCCCGCGTCGACACTGGCCGTGAATCCAACGACCCTGTAGTTGGACGTGTGAACTTTCAGGACGGCAGCGGTATCCGATGTGATTGCTTGCTCGTAGTCGGCGGGGTGCGTCCGGTTCGTCGTGCCGACCTCGACCAGTCGAGCGCCCGACTCCTCGAGGATGTCTGGGATCCTGAATTCACCTCCGATCTCTACGAGCTCGCCGCGGCTCACGATCACATCGCGGCCGGAGCAGTGGGCACGAAGGGCGAGCAGCACAGCGGCGGCGTTGTTGTTCACCACGACTGCTGCTTCGGCCCCGGTCAGTACCCTCAGAAGGTGTTCGACGTATTCGTGACGGTCACCGCGCCTCCCCGATAACCGGTCGAGCTCCAGCGTGGTGTATCCCGCCGCCGCGATCACTGAATCCAGCTGGTGCGGGCCGAGTGGAGCGCGTCCGAGGTTCGTGTGAATGAGGACGCCCGTGGCGTTTATGGCAGGTGTCGTCCGATTGAGGTTGCGCGTTTCCAGCAAGGCGACGGCGTCCGAGACGACGCCCGCCGTGTCCGTCGATTCGCCTCGACGGAGACGCGCTCGGGCCGTATCGATCGCGTGACGTGCTGCAGCAACCGCAACGGCGTGGGGGACACCCTCGATTCGAGCGACGACCGAATCGACTGAGGGCAGATCCCGTAGCTGGCTGCGAACCTCGTCTGAGGTCACGAGTCCTTCTACGGCGTGTAGTCGATGATGCGTCGCCGCATCGCTTCCTGAATCGCCGAGACTCGGTTGTTCACGTGAAGCTTTGAATAGATGTTCGCGATGTGCGTCGTTACCGTTCGCTCGGATATGGACAAGCGTCCCGCGATCGTCTTGTTCGGTAGCCCTTCGCTCATCAGGTCCAGGATCTCGGTCTCACGCGGGGTCAGGGCCTGGAAGACGTTCGAGACCTCGGCCTTCTTATAGGACTCGAATTCGGTGAGGACCTGCATGGCCAGGTCGCGGTCGATCCGAGCTTGCCCGTTCGCGACCGCGCGGACGGTGGCGAGGACCTCCTCGAGCTCAGCGGTCTTGAGCAGATATCCAGATGCGCCGGCCTTCACCGCGTCGAAGACGAATCGCTGCTCGTCGTGCCCCGAAAGGACGACGACTCCTACGTTGGGGAACGCCTCCTTGATCTCCTTGGTTGCTTCGATGCCGTCTTTGACCGGCATGATCACGTCGACGATGACGACGTCGGGAAGATGGGTCTCGACGAGCTTGACCGCCTCATTCCCGTCGGATCCTTCGCCCACGACCTCGATCTCGCCCTCGCTCTCGAGCATGGTTCGGATCCCGCGGCGAAGCAGGTCGTGGTCGTCGATCAGGACTACCCGGATGGTTTCGTCTGGCATGTCGGCAAATGATATGGGGCAGGAACTACGTAGGCTCAACGAGCGTTTAGATAGGTGTTAAGGCGGCGACTCGGCAGGAGATCGGCTGTGCGCAACGAGACCCGTTGGTTGATAAGCATCCTCGTGGGCCTGGCGGCCATGATCGGGATGCTGATCCTCGTCTTCCTCGTCGCGGTCGCGCTCGAGCCGCCCACATGGCTCCAGATCCTTCTCGGTGTCGCAATCGTCGCGGGGGGCATCGGTCTGACCTCAGTAGTTTGGTTGGCGCTCGCCGATCGCCAAGAGCGGCATTTTCGCGTGATGGGTCGTTCCGGCGAGGGTGAACGCAATAACGGAGACGTCACGACGGCGCGATAGCAGTGGATTCGTCTCGTCCGGTTCGCCGAAGAGGAAAAGAGATCCGCGAGAGGTTTCTATCCGCGGCCCTGCTGATCCCTGCTGCACCGGTCATCGCAGTCGCCGCGGTCGCGATCAAGCTCGAAGGCCTGGTGGATCGCGACGCGCGGGGGCCCGTCTTTTTCTCTGAGCAGCGCGTCTCTCGAGGTCGTGTCATCCAGCTCCTCAAGTTCCGCACTCTGACAAAGTCGGCCCTCGATTCGTTAGGCCCTGGGCCGACGCACATTGGGGTCCTCGAGCGGCAACGTCGGTTGACTCGCATCGGCCGTTTCCTAAAGGCTTGGTATCTGGACGAGTTGCCCCAGCTGTGGAACATCGTGAGAGGCGACATGTTCTTGATCGGAACACGTCCCTACCCTTTGGATCTCTACGAGCAAGAGCTCGCCCGCGGGATCACTCGAAAACGCGATATGCCGGCCGGCTTGATCGGGCCGGTGCAAGCGAACAAAGGAACGAAAGGCGCCGATGGGGTCGATCTAGATGCTCAGTACTGGGACATGTTCCGGTCGGCTTCTGCGTGGCAGATGTTTCGGGTCGATTCCCGGATCGTGATGCGCTCGCTCGGCGTCCAGCTGCGACACGAGGGTCTCTAGAAGTCAGGCCCCCGCTTCGCGCTCGACGGCAAGCTTCTCCGACAGGTTGTCTACCGCTTCGAGATATGGAACCCCTTCCCGCTTGATTGCTCGATCGTCGAGATCAACCGCCTGCGGTTCCTCGTCGTAAGTCGGGACTCGCAGAAGCAGGCTCCCGAAGAAAAGGCCCAGCGCGATGACGAAGCCGAGAAGCATCCAGCCGACCTCGACCGGCGAGCGGGAGATCACGAAGCCCAGCCATCCCAGGCACAGCCCTGCCCAATAAAGGAGTCCGACGGCTGCGGTTACCGGCAACCCGACCCGGACGAGACGATGTGAAACGTGGTCTCGGCCCCCCAAGAACACCGGACGTCCGTGGAGCAGACGGCTCACGACGACGAGAGTCGTGTCGAAGATCGGGATCCCCAGCACGACGACGGGAACGAGAAACGTGACCTGCACGAGGTTGTCGAACTGCAACCTCATGCCCAAGAGGGCGAGTGTGAATCCGATGAACGTCGAGCCCGCATCGCCCATGAAGGCCTTGGCGGGATGGCGGTTGTGAGAGAGGAATCCGAAGCATGCGCCTGCGAGCGCTGCGCCGATCAGCGAAACGCCCGTGAGATCCCCCAGCAGGCCGAGTGCCCCGAAGCTCAGAGCGGCCACGCCGCCGAGGCCTGCGGTCAGGCCGTCCATGTTGTCCAAGAGATTGAAAGCATTTGTCATGCCAACGATCCAGACGACCGTAAGGGCGATGTTCGCCCATTCCCAGGGCGCGATCGACACTCGGAAGTCGAAGAACCATGCTCCGTAAGCTGCCGCTCCTTGCGCCAGCAGCCTCGCGACCCTCGGAAGTGGTCGTATGTCATCGGTTAGGCCCACCAATGCCAACGCGACTGCAACGGCCAGCGCCAAAGGAAAGCTGCGCGTGAAGAGCACATCGCGCTCGCTGGGGAAGGCGAGTAGCAATCCGCCTCCCATAACAACAGCGCCGAAGATCGCAACCCCGCCCAGATATGGGGTCGGCGCGTCGTGGCTCTTGTGCCCACCCATCGGATGATCGAGGATCCCCAAGCGACGCGCCACGGCCGAAGTGAGCGGTGTCAGAAGAAACGATCCCGTCATCGCCACACCCAAAGCACCTACTGCAAGCGCGACTAGCGTGGTTCGGCCCTCCTGCCCGCTTTGCGCACCATCGATGAACCAGCGTATCCCGGCGCTCGTAAGGTGACCGTGGTGAAGACGATCGACGTGATGCGGGTCATCACACGGCTGAACATCGGCGGCCCGGCCCGCCACGCGCTCTTGTTGGAGCGCGATCTGCCGCAACTCGGATTCAAAACGAAACTTGCATTCGGGGTCGAATCGACCAACGAGGGCAGGATCCCGCCGAATGACGAAGCGATCTTTATCCCATCGCTGAGACGCGAGCTTGCTCCCATCGACGATGTGCGGGCCTATCGTTCCATTGCGTCGCTCATAGCAAGGGACCGTCCGCGGATCTTTCACACCCACCTTGCAAAGGCGGGCGCGCTCGGGCGGCTTGCGGCCACACGGGCGGACGTGCCGATCGTGATCCACACGTTCCACGGTCACGTGCTCGACGAGTACTTCTCGCGGTTGGCGTCGGCGTCATTCGCTGCGATCGAGCGGCAACTTGCTCGGCGGAGTACTCGTCTGGTCGCAGTATCGGAGCACGTGAAGGATTCATTGCTCGAACGGGGCATCGGTGACCCCGATCAATGGGTTGTGATCCCGCTGGGGCTCGAGCTCGACGATCTAGCAGGTGAGCTGCCGAAGCCTGCGGACGCCCGCGCCGTGCTCGGCCTCCCACCCGAGGGACCGGTCGTCGGAATCGTCGGGCGATTGACCGCCGTCAAGGACCACATGACGTTCCTTCGAGCGGCGCGCGTCGTCCACGAGCATTTTCCGGAGGCTCATTTCGTAGTGGCAGGCGATGGTGACCTCAGGGAGCCGCTGCAGGATTCGGCACGCGATCTCGTGGGCGGTAGCGTCACGTTCCTCGGCTGGCGACACGATCTCGTGAACCTTTACGCGGCTCTGGACGTCGTCGTGCTTACCTCGCTGAACGAGGGAACCCCCGTAGCGCTTATCGAAGCCGCGGCGGCCGCACGGCCCGCCGTGGCGACAAACGTTGGAGGCGTTTCTTCCGTCGTTCGAGACGGGGAAACAGGATGGCTGTGCCCGCCTCGCGACGTGCCGTTCATCGCCGAGCAGATCGAGAAGTTGCTGAACTCGCCTGAACAGCGTGCAGCTTTCGGCGAAGCCGGACGAACTTATGTCACGCAGCGGTTCGGCGCCGGTCGCCTCGCGGGCGATATTGCCAAGCTTTATCGAGATCTCCTCGCCGACGTCTGAGCACGGCGCCTAAGACGTGTCCGGTAGCCTTGGTAAGTGCGCTATCTGGTTACCGGCGGAGCCGGATTCATCGGGTCACACATCTGCGAAGCGCTTATCGAGAGGGGCGACACCGTTGTCGCGCTCGACAACATCTCCACCGGATCTGAGGCGAACCTGTCCCACATCGGCGACAGCGTCGAACTCGTGCACGGCAGCGTGTTGGACCCCGTCTTGGTCGATGAGCTCGTCGAGTCCTGTGATGTGGTGATCCACCTTGCGGCAGCCGTCGGCGTCCGCTTGATCGTGGAGCGACCTCTTCGAAGCCTGCTTACCAATATAAAGGGGTCGGAGAACATCCTGGAGGCCGCGCATCGCTATCGGCG
The DNA here is from genome assembly GCA_030861205.1 of Actinomycetota bacterium. Lineage (GTDB taxonomy): Bacteria > Actinomycetota > CADDZG01 > CADDZG01 > WHSQ01 > JALZGD01. Next base: position 7,733 of record JALZGD010000034.1, on the reverse strand, counting down.
AAAGGTGCTTCTGACCTCGACGTCGGAGATCTACGGGAAGAACGAAAAGGGACCCTTCAAAGAAGACGACGACCGCGTCCTTGGAAGCAACAAGGTGTCGCGATGGGGCTATTCGACCTCCAAAGCGGTCGACGAGATCCTCGCCTTTGCGTATCACCGTGAACGAGGACTACCAACGATCGTTGTTCGGTTGTTCAACACGACCGGCCCCCGCCAAACGGGCGCATACGGAATGGTTCTCCCGCAATTCGTGCAGCGTGCCCTCAGCGGCGAACCGCTGCTCGTCCACGGCGACGGTCTTCAGTCTCGATGCTTCTGCCACGTGTCCGACGTCGTTCGCGCCCTTCTGATGCTGATCGAGTCACCCGATGCGGAGGGGGACGTCTTCAATGTCGGATCGACGGAAGAGGTAACGATCATTCAGCTCGCAGAGCGGGTCGTTTCGGTCACGGGCTCCAGTTCATCGATCACGACGATCCCTTACTCGGAGGCATACGAGGAAGGATTCGAAGACATGCGCCGTCGCGTTCCAGATATCTCAAAGATCCGCTCGACGATCGGGTGGCAGCCGCAGTTGTCCCTCGACGAGATCATCAAAGACGTCGTCGCATCTCTTTCGTGAGCGCCGAACGCCCCGCAACCGGGCTCCATAGCACGGGTAGCCTTGCCATATGACCGAGCTACGCGCTAACGACTATCTGATCGAGCGGATCGAGAGCCGAGACGCTGTCGTAGCGGTTGTCGGCCTCGGTTACGTCGGGTTGCCCGTCGCAGCTTCGTTCGCCGAGGCGGGGTTCCGTGTGCTCGGGATCGATCTCAGCTCGGAAAAGGTCCGTGAGGTCAAGGCCGGGCGATCGCCTCTGCGCGATGTTCCAGCCGAGCGGCTCAGCCCGCTAGTCAAAAGCGGCTCGCTCAAAGTGGCGTCCACATTCCGAAGCGTTGCCGAAGCCGACGCCGTCCTCATCTGCGTCCCGACGCCCATCACCGACGGTCAGCCCGATCTGTCGCGTGTTATCGCGGCCGGTCGCTCTATCGGCAAGGTGTTGCGCGAAGGATCGTTGGTCGTCCTCGAAAGCACGACGTACCCCGGATCAACGGAGGAGCTACTCGCTCCTCTGCTCGAGGCGGGAGTGAAACGCGCAGGAGCCGACTTCCATCTCGCGTACTCGCCGGAGCGGATCGATCCGGGTAACGATCTCTACTCGTTCTCGGACATCCCGAAGATCGTGGGCGGGATCGACGAACCATCGACGCGCGCGGCGGCCGCGTTGTATGGGCAGGTGGTTCCGAAAGTGATAACCGTCTCTGGAACGCGTGAAGCCGAGTTAGCGAAGCTCATCGAGAACACATATCGGCACGTGAACATCGCGCTCGTGAACGAGCTTGCCATCTACGCGCACGAGATGAACATCGACATCTGGGAAGCCATCGGAGCGGCGGGGACGAAGCCGTTTGGGTTCACAGCCTTCTGGCCCGGCCCGGGGTGGGGGGGCCACTGCATCCCATTGGACCCCGCGTACCTGTCCTGGCGAGTTCGGCGCGATCGTGCGCACGAGATCCGATTCGTCGAGGTGGCACAGGCAGTCAACTCCGAGATGCCTCGGTTCGTTGCCGAGCGCGTTTCTCTATTACTGAACGACATCGGGAAATCGGTTCGCGATGCCCGAGTGCTCGGGATCGGTGCCAGCTACAAGGCCGGTACCGAAGACACGCGTGAGGCGGGCGCGATCAAAGTCCTCAACAGACTTGCATCACGGGGCGCTCGCGTCTCGTATCACGATCCACTCGTCCCGACTCTGGAACTGGGGGCCGCGACGCTTTCGTCGGTCGACTTGAATGCCGAAACGCTTGCGGCGCAAGACGTCGTCGTAGCGCTCGTTCCGCAGGTCGGCGTCGACTGGGGGTTGATCGCAGCACACGCCCCTCTCGTTCTCGATTGCTGTAACGCGTTCGGATTCAAGTCGGAGACAGTCAAAAGACTGTGAGCAGCGTTGCTTCGGTCGATCTCCCGCTATGCGGCGCGGTCGACCGATAATGACCCCTCTGATCACTTGAGGGTGTGGATGCGACCGAGAGCTGAGTTAGCGGTAGATGTCTCTATCTGACACAGGAGAAGGACCGGCAAGCTCCTCAGCGCGCCTCGAGCAATCTCCAAATGGATCGCTGATCGGCAGATCTGTGCAGTGGGTCGCCAACCACCCGCTTGCGTTCCTTGTCGCAGCCGGCTTTGCGATCCGTGCGGCCGTCGCGATCATCGTCTACGTCCGTTATGGCGGCCACCTCTTTCCCGATGATTCGACGTACTCCTCCATGGCGCACGGGATGGCGGCAGGGATCTCGGGTGGATGGGACCCCTACACGAGAACTCTGTTTCATGAAACGGCCTCGTTCGTTTGGCCACTGGTGGTGCTTTACAAGATGGGCGGATCGTCGGCAGGGACACTGCTGTCCCAGCTGTACGTCGCACTTTTGGGCACTCTCACGGCCGGCTTCACCTATCTTTTGGCGGCCGAATCTCTCCCGCGGCGCTGGGCCTTCGTCGCCGGCGGCATCGTCGCGTTCCTTCCGTCGCAGATCCTGTGGTCAGCCCTAGTCCTCAAGGACGCGACCGCCTGGTTCGGCCTAGTAGCCCTGGCACTGATCGTGGCTCGAGCCGGCCGCCAGGAGAATGCGCGGCGCCTCGCCGCTTTCTGGGTTGCCGCCGCCCTATTGCTGACCATGATGGGTTACTTGCGGGAGCAGACGACAGTTGTGGCTGCATGGGCACTGGTTGTATCGGCGGCGGCAGGTCTTGCGCGCTTCCGCGTTCAACGTGTCGTCGCTGCGGCAGCCACCTCCCTTCTGGTTCCACTCATCGTGGGCATCGGAGCGTTCGGATACTCCTTCGTCGCGGGGGCAAGGCCACTGGACGTGATCAGAGCTCAGAACGCCGAGGGAGCGAAGTCTGCCCTTGTGTCTTCAACCGAACCGGGATCGACCACGGGCCACGACGGCCGATCTAAGCTGAGTGAGCTGCAAAAGCAGATCCTTGCCGAGCAAAGCTCCGAAACAGGTTCTGCTTACGGATCGGCAGGATCCTCCCCGGCTTCGCCTGTGCCTACTGCCGCTCCTTCACTGAGCCGCAGAGATGCGCGCCGTATCGCGCAGAAGTTGCATGTTTCGGTGGACGAGGTAGTGAAGCAATATCGGGAGGCCGTTGCCTCGATGGGCGCTGCGACCACAGCTACCCCGCAAGCGTGCTCTGTGTCCGGTTCCGCCTCAAACGACACCAGCAGTCTCGCCTATTTGCCGCGTGGACTGTCGGTGATGTTGCTCGAGCCGTATCCGTGGCAACACGAGTCGTGCAGCGACAGCTCAGGCTTCATGCTGGCTAAAGGAGAGTCGTTCCTTTGGTACATCGTGCTCGCGCTGTGCGTGCTCGGCCTATGGCCGGCGCGCCATCACCTGCGTTCAGCTTTGTTCCCTCTGCTGGCAGGAGGCGGGCTGCTTTTGGTGTACGCGTTGGCTGAGGGCAACCTGGGTACTGCGTACCGACATCGCGGCGAGTTGGTTTGGGCAGTTGCATTCTTTGCATCATTCGGTGCGAAGGCCCTACACGATTCGTGGGGCCGTCGACGGTCTGTCCGGGGGATGAGGCGAGTAATTGAGAGCTGAATTCCTCGAGTTGGCAGAGAAGTGGCGGGTCCGTATCTTGCTCGGCCTCGTCGTCGCCCTTCCGATCGTCTTCTTGCGTGTTCTGTCCGATCCGTTCAACGTCCCAAAGCTTGCCGTCTTGTTCGCAGGGGTCGCTATGGCTGCTGGACTGAGGGCGGTCGAGCTCCTGCAGGGCGTTTCCTTCGAGGGACTTAAGCGTTTATGGATCCCGGCGACCGCCGTAGTCGGCGCGCTCTTGTTGTCGTGGATCTTCTCTTCTTATAGAGGGTGGTCTCTCATCGGTGAATACAACCGACTAGAAGGACTGCTTCCCTATGTCGCTGTTGTTGTATTCGGAGTGCTCGTCGCTGATGGGTTCGTAGGCCGGCTGCGCTCCCTGTCGTGGGCGTTCGTTGTAGCAGGTGCGATCACTGCTGCCTACGGTTGCCTGCAATACGCGCACATCGACATTTTCACGTGGACTGCGTACGGAGCCGAGCAGCACAACGCAACCTCGACTCTTGGGAACCCTGAGTTCACGGGCGGATTCCTTTCTATCGTTCTTCCCGTCGCAGTCGTTCTGTGCATCACCGAGCGTGAACGACGGCGGATCTCGCTCGTGCTCGCCGGAATCATCGCCGCAGGATGGCTCCTGAGCTTCAGCCAAGGCGGATGGGCTGCAGGCATCGCTGGCATCGCATTAACCGGTGGCTTTCTCGTCGAACAACGGTGGTCGTGGAGCCGCTGGCTTGGTGCGGCGATCGCCGTCATCGTTGCCATCGGCGTCGCCGGAATCATCGTGATCTCGATCGCGGCCCCCGACACTCCGCACATCCCGATAACGGTCCGGTATCGCGGCGGGTGGGCCCGCGAAGCTGCCCGGATGGGGTTCGATTCACCGCTCGTCGGGACCGGCCCCAACACGTACGCGCTAAAAGGCGTTCACTACCGGACTCTTCGAGATGCGCTCGACTTCGGCTACAGCTACCCCGATGACCCGCACAGCGTGCCGATGGCATTCTTCGCCAACGCAGGACTCTTGGGTCTATCAGCGTTTCTCGTTGTGCTCGGATGGGTCGCGACGCGTTTCCCGTACGTCCGTGGGAACGCGCTGGCAGCCGCCTTCCTGGGATCTGCCGCGGCCTATCTCGTTCAGAGCTTGTCGAGCATCGACGAGCTCACGCTGCGTTTTTCGTTGTGGCTAGCACTGGGCGGCCTGGCAGCCGCTCTCGTCGCGTCCAAGGACAAGCCGGCGGCGCCTCCCCAATCATCGGGGGGGAAAAGGAAACGTCCAACTAAGAACCGACAGCAACCGATCCGCTATCCGGCTGCGGTCGCAGCGATAGCGCTGGTTGTGCTACCGATCGTTTGGTGGAGCGCCTCCTATGTCATAGCGGACGCGCGGTTCCTTCAGTCAACGCAGCTACTAGCCCGTGGAAAGCTCGACGATGCGCAGGAGCAGTACGAACTTGCGGTCGGTTTCCGCGCCGATCCACAGTACCGACGCATCTTCGGTATGACCTTGGGTGGATTGCTCACGCAAGCGGGAAAGGTCGCTGCGCCGGTCTTTCCGCGAGTGACGTCTGCATTCGGCTATATAAGGCGCACGCCTGACGAGGCGGGTCTTGTGGAATATGGGGACATCCTGAACTCCTGGGCTGCGGTCGATCCCAGCGCTCGCGCGAGCGCGGCGAAGGTCTACGAGCAAGCGGTGGATCTCGACCCCGTCAACCCTCAGATCCGAGTGCACCTAGCGCCGATATACATCGCACTGGATCGCTATCAGGATGCTGTTGACGTTCTTCGTCCCATCACGCAAACGGTCGCTCGCCGGTTCCAAGAAACGTGGGGGTTGCGCGCGCTCGCCGAGGCGCATCTTGGGTACGAGGACGCGGCTAGGGCCGACGCAGATCGCGGGCTCGCCCTGAGCCCCAACGATGCACGTGTTCAGGAAGCGTTGCGGATCCTCGGTGAGGGCGTGAACTAGTCGGTAGCCCGTGACGCCGGGGCTGAGGCTGATCCTCAGCGGCGGGCGGCCGCTAGGCTGACGCGATGACCGACCATCCCGAGCCCGTTCGCCCCGAGACGACTCCGCCACCGCCGCCTCCTTCGGACGGCTCGCCGGAGCAGCGGCGAAGGCTGTCACGCGTCGTGCTCGCGGCCCTCGCGACTGTGATCCTCGTTGTGATCGCTGCCGTCGTGATCGGGGGTCGCGGCGATCGTCCGGAGCCGCTTCCAACGGATCTCCCTCGGACTACGTTCTCAGTGCCGGGGAGATTCCGAACCGGGACGCCGTCCGATCTCTCAGAGGTTCTCGTGCGACTGCGCGCTTACGACAAGACGTGCTGGACCGGGAATATCAATGACAAGCCGGTAAAGGGGTGCGGCGGGCTCGAATGGCAGGTCAGAGGCAAACCGGGTGTCGGCGGCGTATATAGCGCCACGATCCAGAAAACCACCTCAGATCGCTCACCGATCGTGCTCGAGTTGGTGGTCAACGGCGATCTGGTCAATAGCGCCGAGACACGCAAGCCTCTGGGAACGATCGCCGTGACGGGCCGCTGACGATTCTCGCGAGCTGACCGTAACTAACAGCGGGCTCGGGCGTTGTTCTAGTCGTGTTGCCGGGTCACGTAGGTGCGCGCTTCCAAAATAGACCTTTTGGGCTATTCCGGTCACAGCGGCAAGACGCGACCATAGGCCGACGGGTTCCGGAATCCGATCAAAGGACTTAGCCCCCCCAATGGCACTGCGTCACGATGCGTTGCGCGTCGACTCTACCGAGGACGAGAAGAGCCTCGTCCTAGCTTTTCAGCGAGGCGAGGACGGCGCTTACCAGGCCGTGTACGACCGCTACGCCGAGCGCGTCGAGCGCGTTTGCCGCCGCATGCTCAATAACCGCGAGGACGCCAAGGAGGCGACCCAAGAGACCTTCCTGAAGGCCTATCAGGCATTGAGTCGATTCAACGGGCGCTATCAGCTCGGCGCGTGGTTCGCTCGGATCGCAACGAACGTCTGCCTCGACCACGTCCGGGCCCAAGCGCGGCGCCCCGAGGACGTTGGCGCCGACCCCCTCGGGTGGGACGTCGCCGTTTCGGACGCCGATCCGGAGCAGCTGTCGATCCGCAGGGCGGAAGGACGGCGCGTCAGGGAAACGCTCGCGACGTTGCCGCCGATGTACCGGGCGGCGATCGTGCTGCGAGACCTCGAAGGGTTCTCCTACAACGAGGTCGCGGAATCGCTCGATATGTCCGAGCCGCAGGTGAAGGCCCTCATCTACCGCGCCCGGCAGTCCTTCAAGAAAGCGTGGAAAGGAACGAGTGTCGTCGGCGCGCTCTTGCCCGCTCGGCTCTTGGTTCACTTTCGGCGATTCGCGGCGGGCCGGGCCGATCACGTCGCCCGCGCAGGCAACGGCACCCTCGAGGCGTTCCAGACCCAAGCTGCGTCTTGCTCGACCGTGTTTCAGCAATGCGGTCAGTTCCTGAACGAGCGTGCTGCCGCGCTCATGACGGCAGCGGTTGTGACCACTGCCGCGGGAGCCGCCGCCTTGGGGGCCGGGCCACTGACGGCCACGGCACCGTCCGTTCCGGCCCGGGTGCACTCACAGCGCTCCGCCAGTTACCAGCCACCTCGGGCGTCTTCGAGGACGCACCGCGCCACGGGTCCCTCGGACGGAACCGCGGCCGAACCGAGACCTACCGTTTCTGGGGCCGCCGCGGCGACGCCCGCCCCGAGTCCCATCGCGTCCGCTGCGACGGATCCTTCGCAGGACGACTCCGAGACACAAACCGACCCGTCGGGTAGCCGTGCGCCGCAGGACGATCCTTCCCCTGCATCGTCGCCGTCGGCGACTGCGAGCCCGACACCGACCCCACTGCAGCCGGCGCTCGGCTTCGCGAGCGGTGATATCGAGCCCCGAGCCGCAAGTGGAATGCAGAGCACGGTTGACTGCAAGGTCTTCTTGGTCGATCAGTCGTTCCGCGCGCCGTTCGCTTTCCAGAACGTGCTGTACCCCGCGCAGGTCACGTTGCATGTTGGAGGAGATTTCCATCTCGAAGTCGCGGTGTGGCCCGATTTCGCCACCGTTCACTATTTCGGGG
>JALZGD010000188.1:3254-5208 GCA_030861205.1 Actinomycetota bacterium | reverse complement strand
GTGCTTCCGCCGGGAAATCGAAGAGATCGCAGATCCAGCGAAGAACGACCGATTCGAGTTGGGTAAGCGCCGGTGCCGGCGCGGTTATCCCCGTGTAGCGGTTGATCGCGCACGCGATGAAGTCGGCGAGCGCCGCCGAGTAGAGGCCACCACCCGGTATGTACGCGAGGAATCCCGGAGCGGCAGTGTCGAAGCCTTTGCGCGCCGCGGAGTCGACCGTTCCGAGAACCTCGTCGAGATCCCGCCCCTGTCGCGGGATAGGGACGCGTAACCGGCGTGCGAGCTCGTAGGCGCCTTCGTAATCCGAGCTTGGTGCGTCGTAGCGCTCATCGATGAAGGAAGTGACGAAGTCGAGCACTTCCCGGCCCATCTGGTGCATGTCCTCCAACGGAGGATCGAACGGCGATCGGAGGTCGGAACTCATCGGCGCATCGTACGCGGCTGGGGTGGTGGTAGCGCGATAGCCGACCAGCGGGCATCATCGTCCGGTGAATCGCGCAACAGGCATGTCGACGTGAACGCGCTCGGCGTCTTCTTAGTCGCCCTCGGTACGGCATTGGCGACCGGGCTCGGCGTTTTCCCCGTGCTTGCGGTGCGAGGAAAAGAAAAGCTCTCGATCGCGCTGTCCAGCGCGCTGGCGGCGGGTTTCATGTTGGGAGCGAGCATCGGCTTGTTCTACGAAGGCGGCCTGCGGAGCTGGGGTCGAACAGTCGTCGGAGCACTTGCCGGCGTCGTTTTCATCTTCGCTGCATCGAAGTTCCTCTCTCGCTTCCCACATGCGCACGTCGGCCAGCTCAAGGGGGCCAGAGGGCTAACGGCCGTACTGATCATCGGTGTGATGACCGTGCATTCCTTCACGGAGGGCATCGCGGTTGGCGTTGCCCTTGCGGGTCAACGCGCCCTTGGGATCCTTATCGCGATCGCAATCGCGGTTCACAACATCCCTGAAGGGGTCGCGATCAGCCTGTCGCTGGTGCCGCACGGCGAGAAGGCACGAAACGCGGCGTTCTGGAGCATCTTCTCGAGCCTTCCGCAACCTCTGATGGCCGTCCCCGCGTTCATCGCAGTCAGAGCCTTCGCTCCGCTCTTGCCCGCGGGTCTGGGCTTTGCGGGCGGAGCGATGGTGTGGATGGTCGCTACGCAGCTCGTTCGGGAATCGATGGAGTCCGGGCGCACGCTCGGAACCATTGCGATCGTCGTCGCGGCGGCGCTCATGATCGCGCTGGAGATCGCCATCGGGTTCTAGACCGAAGGGAGCTGCGGGACGTGGCCGAGTACAGATTCGTCACCACTTGGGAATTCGACGCGCCGATCGACCGCGTGTGGGGCGAGGTTGGCGATCCAACCAATTGGGCCAATTTCTGGGTCGGGCTCGAGCGGGTGAATGTCGTAGAGCAGGGCGCAGAGGACGGGAGTGGTTCCGTCTACGAGCTCGTGTTCAAGAGCTTCTTGCCGTACACGCTGGCGCTCCGTGCGCAGACCGTCGCGATCGAGGCTCCGCGCCATCTCGAGATGCACACGACCGGCGAGTTAGAAGGAACGGCCGTCTTCGATCTCGCAGAGAGTGAAGCCGGGACGATCTCGACTCTCACGTGGTCGACTCGCACGACGCTTGCATGGATGAATGCCATCGCGCCCGTTATGCGAGGGCTGTTCGAGTGGAATCACGACGTACTGATGAGAAAAGCGGGAGACGGCCTCGCTCACCGAATGGGAGTCACGGTCTCGCATCGGGACGAGTCGGGCCCTTCTCTTCTTGCTGCGCTGGCACCGCCTTTGCTGGCGACCCTCGCTTTCGTCTTGATCATTCGGCACCTCGTGGCGCGCAGCGCGCGGGCGTAGACGCCACATGGCCCCCTCCGCTCACAAAGTCAAATAAATGGCGACCTGACCAATCCGCAGCGCTCCCTCCATCCGAACCCACCCATGAACGGCAGATAGCCGAGCTTGGGCC
>JALZGD010000188.1:0-3138 GCA_030861205.1 Actinomycetota bacterium | reverse complement strand
TCTTCGTCGCAGATCAGTTCACAGGGGGCTCTACTTCCGACAAGCTCATCCTGTTTCCCGTCAACTATCTCCACAACGTCGTACATATCGCGATCGGCGCGTTGTGGTTGATCGGTTCGCGGACACAAGCGAGCGCGAAGACGGTCAACACCTTGATCGGGGCGGTCTACCTCTTGGTGGCCCTGCTTGGATTCACGGGGGTCGACGTGATGCACACGCTGCTCAACATCCACAGCTCGGGCGATGCCGACAACTTCCTGCATCTCGCCTCGGGCGCAGCCGCGCTTTACTTCGGGACGGCGGGGGCCCTTCGACCGGCCCCCGCTCGGGCCTGATCCCAGGGACTCGCACGATCTCGCTCGGATGATTGGGTAAAGGCCGGACAGTGGGAACTGATGACTCGATCGTTGCGGCTCGACTGCTCGAGCGGGATGAGTCCGCGCTTCGCGATGTCATCGAGACCCACGGCCCGGCCGTACTCGGGATGGCAGCCCGTGTAATAGCAGATCGAACGCGCGCCGAGGAGGTCGCACAGGACACCTTCGTGGCTTTGTGGCGCCGCCCCGGCGCGTTCGATCCCGACAGGGGCACGCTCCGCGGCTTTCTGCTCGGAGTTGCAAGAAACAAAGCGATCGATCTGGTGCGACACGAGAACTCACTGAAGAAGGCGAAGGATCGTTTGCTCGAGGAGCAGCGATCCACGCCCTCCGCGTCGGTCATGCTCGAAAGTGTCGAAGACCGACACTCCGTTCGGGACGCGCTGATGGAGCTGTCGGATCTTCAGCGCGAAGCTCTCGTGCTCGCTTACTTCGGCGGCCGAACGTACCGCGAGGTCGCCGTCGAGCTCGGGGTTCCGGAAGGTACCGTTAAGACAAGGCTGCGCGACGGGCTTATCAAGCTACGAGCTCTGCTCGAGACGTCGAGGGAGACCTCATGAACGATCGCGATCACGACCACGACGAGATCAGGTCCTTGTTGGGGGCTTACGTTCTCGGCTCACTGCCGGCAGAAGAGCTCGCAACCGTGCGCTCGCACACGATGACCTGTGACTCGTGCATGCGTGAGGCGGACGAGCTCACTGAAACCGTCGCGTCGCTCGGAATGACGGTGGGCGAGCTGCCGACGCCGGCAGGATTCGCCGAACGGATCTTGTCTCAGGTTTCTTCGCAGGCCGAGGTCCCCGAGACCTCGTTGCGTCTAGCTGCTCGACGTCGGGCGCCGTGGAACCTGGTGGCGGCAGCGGCGATCGTTGCTTTGTCGGTCGCGACGGCCGGGTTCGCATGGGCATTCATCGGCGAGCGCGATGCAGTCGGCGATCGCGACGCCACTTTCGCTGCGATCGTCGACAGCCACGCCGGCCTTGGCCTCAAATCTCGTGGGGGCGACCTAGTCGGCCGAGTCTTCCCGACCGATCTCGGGGCGCTTTTCATCGCTCAAGGATTGAATGACCTCCCGACGAACAAGACGTATCAGTTGTGGTTCATGCGCCTGTGCTCGGACGGCTCAACACCGTGCGGCATCGTCAGCGCGGGGACCTTTGAGTCGAAAGGAAGCATCGCGTTCCTGCGCACGTCGCGCTCGCCTGCTCATTTCGATGCAGCGGCGGTGACGATCGAGCCGGCGGGAGGATCCGAGCAGCCGACGACTACCCCGCTGATCACCTCTGCGGGGTAGCGCAAGCAACGAAGTTTGTCGCTCGGAGGCAATCCGTTGGCCTCGTCCCACACGAACCAGATGCATGAAGCGCATCGGGATCGTTGTTTTGGCTCTCGCGCTTGGCGCGTGTGCATCCAATGCTCGGTCGGGAAACGACCGGACGTCTGAAGACGCGCGAGCTTCGAATCAGATAGAGATCAAAGGCATTGCCTACTCGCCCTCGAACCTCTCGGTACAGCGGGGCGCGACCGTTACATGGGTCAACCACGATCCGGTCGCTCACACCGTGACCGCAGGTACTCCCGGAAAGCAGGGGGTTCCAGGTGTTAGTGCGGATGCGCCGCCGAAGCTCACGGGTTTGTTCGACCGCGAGCTCAACGCAAAGGAAACGTCGTTCAGTTTCACTTTCGAACGGCCCGGTGTGTACCGCTTCTTCTGCCGAGTCCACAACAGCATGCAAGGAACGATCACCGTTCGCTAGTAATGCAGCACGCGTTCGCGCGTCGCACCCATCCACATTCCCGTGCCCGCCCGAATGACCTTTGACAGCAAAGGTCTCTTTTAGGAAAAGGAGCGGCGATGCAAGTTCGAAAGAGTCTCAAGTTCGTCTCAGTAGCAGCTGCGATCTCAATGCTTGGGGTCGCCTGCGCGTCGGGCACGGACGGCAATGTCCCTGCGGCGGACGGGTCACCACATGCCATGCAGGCAGCGAATGTGTCCTTGAACGAGGGCGCGCCGGCGCTCGACGCCGGGCTCACCGACCTACTCGACGGTCACGTCTACCTCGCCGGGATCGCGATTGTCGAAGGCGTGACCAACGGTCTCGACTCCCCGCAGTTCAAGACGGCCGCAGCAACGCTCGACCAGAACTCCCAGGACCTGTCCGCGGCGATCGCGTCGGTCTACGGAGACGCTGCCGGTCAGCAGTTCCTGAGTCTGTGGAGAAAGCACATCGGGTTCTTTGTCGACTACACCGCGGGCCGTGCAACCGGCGACAAGGCGAAAGAAGCCAAGGCACTGAAGGCACTCGAGAACTACAAGAAGGACTTCAGCGCATTCCTTGCCAAGGCCACCGGCGGCAACCTTCCGGCCAGCTCCGCAGCGCAGGCGCTGCAGATGCACGTCGACAGCCTGATCGACGCGATCAACGCGGTGGTGGACGGCAAAGGAGATCCCTTCGCGCTTCTCTACACCGCGGCGCACGAGCACATGCCTGCGACCGCTGGAGCGCTTTCGGGGGCGATCGCTAAGCAGTTCCCAGAGAAGTTCGGTGGCTCGACCACTTCCGCTGGAGCAGAGCTCCAGAACACTCTCACCGACCTACTCGACGGTCACGTCTACCTCGCCGGGATCGCGATTGTCGAAGGCGTGACCAACGGTCTCGACTCCCCGCAGTTCAAGACGGCCGCAGCAACGCTCGACCAGAACTCCCAGGACCTGTCCGCGGCGATCGCGTCGGTCTACGGAGACGCTGCCGGTCAG
>JALZGD010000187.1 GCA_030861205.1 Actinomycetota bacterium | reverse complement strand
CGGTGAGGACGTAATCGATCAGCAAAGACGCACCCGCCAGCAGACCGGCATACATCCCGAGGTTCTCGTAGGCAACGATGTAAGCGCCGCCCCCAGACGGATAAGCACGCACGGTTTCGCGGTAGGACAACACCACCATCACCAGCAACGTCCCCACTGCGAGCGAGATTGGGATCACGTGCGCGAGTGCGGCCGTCCCAACCAGACCCAGGACGAGCAAGATCTCCTGAGATGCATACGCGACGGACGACAGAGCGTCCGACGAAAAGATCGGAAGTGCGATCACTTTCGGAAGGAGGGTGTGCCCTAGCTCGCCCGATGACATCGGGCGGCCGACGAAAACCCGCTTCAGCATCGATGGAGCCGTGCTCATCTATTCCTCATTGTCCGATGTCCGACCCGAGCCTCCGGGAGTGCAAGGTGGTCAGGCTGCCGTCCGCTGCTCTTCTTCGATCCGATAGGGGACGCTTACCACCACAACGCCCGGCTCGAACAACAGCTTTCTCTTGACTACCAGCGCTGTCTGATTGTGGAGCAGTTGGTGGCGGCGTTTTGCGACGACGAACTCGGGGAGGACAACCGTCACTAGGTGTTCGACGCCGTCCGGGCTAAACGTTCTGATGTATTCGATGAGCGACGCTCCAATGTCTCGGAAAGGCGATGCTTGGATATCGAGCGGATGAGGCACATGCTCTTGTAGCCAGTTGTCTCCGAGAGCCTCCGTCTGCTCCGGGTCGAGACTGAACGAGACGGCCTGGATGTCTGTGGGCTGGAGAGTTTCCGCATATTCCATCGCTTGTAACGACGCGTTTGTCACACCCGCGACCAGAACGCAAACATGATTCCGAAGGGGTTCGACCGGTCGAGTCTCTTCTGCTGCTTCAGCACCGACCGGGACGTTCAACACTTGCAATCCGTCTTCGTCCAAGAGAGAAGCCTTGAAGCGGTGTATGTGCGGATGCAGCACGATCTCGGCGAAACTGCTCCGCTCGAATGCCTCGGGGATGACAACCGTCAGAAAGTCTCCGGCATCCAGCTCTGTTCGGATGCGACGAATGATCGGGCGTGCGCGTGCTGCCAAAGATCCACCGCTACGTGCGGCCGGGATGAGATCGATCTCAGGAGCGAGATCGAGCCATTCGGATTCTTTGACGCCCACGTTTATCGCTCTGACGTCCGGCACGCCCGTGGCTCGCACGTACCCGATCGCTCGACATGTGGCCGGGCCGAGATCTCTTACGAGAATCACGAAGTGCTGGTTCCCTATCCCTTTAGCAGTTGGCCGGCGATGAGGGTGAGCGAGCTGATGTGCGACGTGGAGATAGTGACTGTGGATCGACCGCATCACGAAGATCACCAACGGGATAGCCGCAATAACGATCCAAGCCCCGACGATGGAGCCGGGAAGCTTGAACTTGGTGATTACGACCACTATTAGGACTACTCCGGTCAGCAATGCACCCAGACCATTGATGACCGAGCTGCGTCGCCACCCCGGCTCGCGGCTTCGGCGCCAGTGAATGACCATGCCACTCTGCGAGAGAGTGAACGAGATGAATACACCGACGAGATAGAGCTGGATCAAGCGCGTGAGATTCGCGTCGAATGCAATGACCAAAAGGGACGCCAGCGTCGTGAGAATGACGATGCCGTTCGAGAAAACGAGTCGGTCGCCGCGATTCTGGAATTGACGGGGCATGAAACGATCGCGAGCGAGGATCGAAGAAAGCCGGGGGAAGTCGGCGAATGCGGTGTTGGCCGCAAGGATCAGGATGGCGGCGGTCATTACCTGAATGACGTAGAAGAGTGGGCCTCCTGCAAAGACCGCGTGCGCGATCTGCGCTACTACCGTGCGCGGATCCCCCTCCCTGTAGTGGACATGCGTGAGGTGAGCGAGGGTCGAGATCCCCAAGAACATCGAGATCGAGATGGACCCCATGATTCCGAGTGTGGTCGCAGCATTCTTCGACTGTGGGTATCTGAATGCTGGCACGCCGTTGGAGATCGCCTCGACGCCTGTGAGCGCAGTGGTACCGGCGGCAAAGGCTCGGAGGACCAAGAACAAGCTCAGGGTGGTGTATTCGGGTCTCAGATGAAGAGTGCTGCTTGCGGCGACCGGACATCCGCCCAGGCACTTAACGAATCCCGTTATGAGCAATCCATAGATCGAAAGAATGAATCCGTAGGTCGGTATGGCGAAGAGCACACCAGATTCACGTACTCCGCGAAGGTTTGCGAGGGCAACCAACAGAACGAATCCAAGACAGAGCTCGACTCGTAGGCCCGTCAGGCGAGGCGCCGCAGAGATGATCGCATCGACACCGGCGACCGTGGATACGGAAACGGTTAACACGTAGTCGATAAGCAAAGCCGAAGCTGCCAGGAGACCCGGATACATCCCGAGATTCTCGTGAGCGACGATGTAGGCGCCGCCGCCCGACGGATACGCGCGAACGGTCTGCCGGTACGACAGCACGACCATCGTCAAGAGTGTCGCCACCGCCAACGAGATCGGTATCACGTGCGCGAGAGCGGCTGAACCCGCTAGTCCAAGGACAAGCAAGATCTCCTGCGTCGCGTAAGCAACCGACGAAAGGGCGTCGGAGGAGAAGACGGGAAGCGCGATCGTCTTCGGAAGGAGGGTGTGCTCGAGTTCGCCCGACGACATCGGCCGTCCGACCAGGATGCGCTTGAGGGCCGTCGAAGTCGTGCTCACAGCGAGCTCATTCTCCTGAGACCCCGAACCTCAACCCTGGGCTTTTCACTCGAACCTAGCCATGCTCCGCTCCGGGAACCAATCGGTACTCCGGGTTCAGGATCGTCAGATCTTTCTGGGATCCTCCGATCGTGCCCTCGACCACTAGGCCCATCCCCAACGAGATCCCCGACATCGACTGGCGTCCCAGCCATTTCACCTTCATGCGCCCAGTCCCGTCGATGATCGTGGCCTCGATGGAGTCGCGGCCCTCGCGAGGATCTATCCGGATCTTTTGGATAACTCCCGCGATCCGTGCCCGGTTTCTCGGAGTTACCTCTGAGATCGGGGTCGTCCCCGCAACCGATGACGCCCATTCGCGGAGGTGCTCCGCGCGGATCTCGTCGGGTGACTTCGTTAACCCTCCGAACAGCTTTCTGTCCCCAGCCACAGCGGGGGATTATGGCAGTATCGCCCGTCTGTAACGGGACAAGGGAGTCTGAATTGCATGTAGTTATCGCAGGCTGCGGCCGCGTCGGTTCCGAGCTGGCGACTAACCTGGAACGTCTCGGGCATTCCGTTGCTCTCGTGGACAAGAATCCGAAGGCGTTCGAGCGGCTGCGCGCGGATTTCGGGGGAAAGAAGATCGTGGGCTGGGTCTTTGACAGAACCGCCCTGCAGGATGCCGGGATCGAGGAAGCCGAAGCGTTCATATCGGTGACGAGCGGTGACAACTCGAACATCGTTTCGGCCCGAGTAGCGAAGGAGCACTTCCGCGTTCCCCACGTGATCGCTCGTATCTACGACCCGCGGAGAGCGCAGATCTACCAACGGGTCGGCATCCAGACGGTTGCCACCGTGCGGTGGACGACCGATCAGATCCTGCGCTTCGTCCTTCCCGACGACGTGCCGGTGGAATACACGCTCGACAATGGAGAAGTGGTCGTCACCGCGATCAACGCTCCTGGCGAGACGATCGGACAGAAAGTGCTGGACTTCGACCTCGAGGGGCAGCGCAGGATCGTGGCGGTGAGCCGGTTCGGCGTCCCGAGGGTTCCCGACGGCGAGCTCACCATTCAAGAGGGAGACATCCTGCACATCGCCGTTGCTCGTCCCGCATTGGACAACTTGGACGAGGAGCTCAAGAAGGTGGGGCAGCCAACCTGATGAGGAACATGCGGGTAGCGGTAGCAGGCGCGGGCAACGTCGGCAGTTACGTGGCCGGGGATCTCTTGGCCAAGGGGTTCGACGTCGTCGTGATCGAGCAGAATCGGGAGCTGATCGAATCTCTCAAGGGCCAGCTCGCGGTCAACTGGGTGGAGGGCGACGCGTGCGAGCTCCATACCTTGGACGAAGCCGTACTGACGAGCTGCGATGCCGTCGTCGCGGCGACGGGGGACGACGAGGACAACTTGGTCATCTCGCTGCTTGCCAAACAGGAATTCGGTGTCGATCAGGTCGTCGCTCGCGTCAACCACCCCGCAAACGAGTGGCTGTTCAAGGAAACGTGGGGAGTCGATATCTCGGTCAGCATGCCGCACACGCTGACGTCGCTCGTCGAAGAGGCGGTGTCTGTGGGCGACATCGTCCATCTCATGACGCTCGAACGCGGGCGCGCGTCGCTTGTCGAGATCACACTCGCCGAAGGCTCGAGCGCGATCGGCAAACAGGTCGGGGACCTGAAACTGCCGCCGGACTGCAACCTTGTCGCCGTCGTACGGGACACGCACGTGATCGCGCCGAGGCCCGAGACACCACTGAGTGCCGGCGATGAGGTCGTTGCGCTTGCTTCGCCTGAAGCCGAGGAGCCACTGAAGCAAGCGCTCACGGGCTAAGGATGGACAGAGAAACCGCCCTCGCGCTGGCGCGCAAGTACTCCGAGAAAGACATCACGTATCGGCACCTCATCTCCGTCGAGGGCGTGATGGAGGGGCTCGCGGCCCATTTCGGCGAGGACGAGCATCGCTGGGGTCTTGCGGGTCTCTTCCACGACCTCGATTACGACCGGACGGAAGGAAGTCCAGACCGTCACGGGTATGAAGCGGTCGATTGGTTGCGGGCGGAAGGTTTCGAGGACGAGCAGGTGCTGAACGCGATCTTGGGACACGTGGATCCCCGATACCAAACCGATCTCATGTCGAAGTCGATCGTCCACGCGGATGGCGTTGCCGGTCTGCTGGTCGCGTGTGCTCTTGTTCGTCCGGACAAGGCCAACGGCATGAAGGTCTCGTCGGTCAAGAAGAAGTTAAAGGAGAAGTCCTTCGCCCCTGGTGTCGAGCGAGACAAGATCTGGGGTGTGGAAGAAGCGATCGGAATACCGATGGAAGAGTTCATCGAGATATCGATAGGGGGCCTGCAGAAGGTTGCCCCGGAAATAGAGCTCGCGTGATGCCTACCGAAGCGCGGTACGGATCGTGGAAGTCGCCGATATCGACGAACGTCCTGACCGCCGGCGAGATCGGCCTTAGCGAATCGCGATTCGATGGTGGCGATATCTACTGGCTCGAAGCACGTCCGCACGAGCAGGGACGCCAGGTC
>JALZGD010000186.1 GCA_030861205.1 Actinomycetota bacterium | reverse complement strand
CCCGTGGATCGATGCGGTTACCGATCAACGCATCGCGGGGCTCATCATGAAAATCGGAGGCGGTTTGCTACTGTGGACCGTGATCGCGGTGATCTTCTTCACGTGGAATGCGCGCGAGGAATCTCAGGAGGGCCAGACTCCCGAAGTCCCGTGGGAGGATTTCGAACGTGAGCTCGAAGTGTGGGATATGAGGAAGTGATGGACGAGCGCCAAGATCTCGTAAAAGAGGTTCGGATCAGGGTTCCGCTGCCCATCGTCATTCCGATCGGCGCCCTTGTCGTGATTGGCGCCCTTGTCGTCGGGTTCTCCCGGATCCTGCTCGACGTGCCCGAGCCTGTCGCAACCGCGATAGCCCTCGTGATGGCCATCAACGTCCTCGGCGCGGCCGCTTTCATTGCTCTGAGACCGCGTATGTCGACGAACACCATGCTCGAGCTCGGGTTGGTCGTCCTCTACCCGATGCTCATCGGGATCGTCCTCACGCAGACCGGCATCCTCGGGACCGAGGCCGCCGCGAAATCGACTGCTCCCGCGGCTGCGGCCGAGTCGTCGGCGGGCGGCCTATCGATCACCGCGCACAACGTCGCGTTCGACACGTCCGATCTCACCGTCCCGGCCGATGGCGGCAAGCTCTCGTTCGTGAACCAGGACTCGACCATCCACAACTTCGCGATCTTCAAGGACAAGTCCGCGAAGGACCAGCTGTACAAGAGCCCGGATGTCAGTGCGAACCAGACCGTCGAGCTATCGCTTCCGAAGCTCGACAAGGGCTCCTACTACTTCGAGTGCCAGTACCACCCGACGTCGGCCGCGATCGCGGCGAAGAGGATCGCCAGGTAATAGATCGAGTACCTGAAGAGCCCCCATGCCCGTCGGGGTGTCGGATGACGCCACAACTTCACCGCCCACCCGATGAACACCGCGTTCAAGACCAGGGACGTAGCGAGGAAGAGAGCCCCCAGATGGGCAACAGAGAACAGGGCCAGGCACATGGCAAGAAGAAGGATCGAGTACAGCAAGATGTGCTTCGTCGTCTCCAACTTCCCGTACACCACAGGCATCATCGGGACACCCGCCGCCGCGTAATCCTTCTCGTACCGCATCGAGAGCGCCCAGAAGTGCGGCGGTGTCCAATAGAAAACGATCCCGAACATCGCCAGCGCCGAAAGTCCTACGCGGCCGGTAACGGCGGCCCAGCCAACGAGGACCGGCGCGGCCCCCGCTGCGCCGCCGATCACGATGTTTTGCGGCGTGTGGCGCTTCATGCCCATGGTGTAGACCAAGACGTAGAACAACAACGCGCCCGTCGACAGCAACGCGGCGGCGAGGTTCACGGTCGCCCATAGCAGTGCGAAACCGGCCGCGCCGAGGATCACGCCGAACGCCAATGCCGAACGTGGCTCGATCCGATGCTGAGGAAGAGGGCGCTTTCTTGTCCTCGGCATGATCTCGTCGATGTCTCGATCGACATAACAGTTGATCGCGTTCGCGCCTCCCGCCGATAGCGTCCCGCCGATCAGCGTCATGGCGAGCAACCACGCCGACGGCATCGCACGTGCAGCAAGGATCATTGCCGGCACGGTCGTTATCAGAAGCAGCTCGATGATCCGAGGTTTGGTCAGCGCAACGTAGGCCGAGAGTCGCTTCGAGAATGTCGCCTGCGACGCCGGCGCGCTGTCTACGTCGATGCCGACGTTGCTTGGGTGCGAGTGATCGATCTGTACTGCCGCCTTACTCACCGCCGAGCCCCCACCGGTTCTAGTGCGCGACCCCGTGTTTTCTCGGACGCCGCCGTCAGGATCTGCGGGTGGGACACGATCGCGATCGCTGCGAGAGTCGCAAAGATCAACGCACCCGTTAAGAGGTGAAGCGTCACGACAGCAGCGTTCAGGTTCGTCCACACATTCCCGGCACCGATGAGTATCTCGACGGCGAACAGCCCGATGGCTGCGTGGGCAAGCTTGGCCTGGAGCGGCAGGGCTTTCTTTTGACGGATCGCGCGTACACAAACGATCGCAACGACTGCGCCGACTACAACTGCCAGCACGCGATGCGCGAAGTGAAGCGCGTACAACTGGACCGAGAGATCCGGCACGAGTTTCCCACCCATCAACGGCCAATCGTTGAATACGTTTCCGGCCCCCCTACCACTCACGTAGGACCCGACGAGAAGCAGTGCCAGGACCGCTGCGCTCGCTATCTGAGCGGCGCGTGACAGCGAGGCGTCCGAAGTGATCGCGCCTTCAAACGAGACTGCGTACGCGGCTGCCGTCAGATAGATGAGGAGAGCCACGAGGGTCATCGCAGTCGCAAGGTGTAATACGACCGCCGTCGCCCCGAGATCCACTTTCACCACGATAGCCCCGAGCACCGCTTGGAATAGAACGAGCCCGAACGCGCCGACGCTAGGCCACAGCAATCCCGGTCGTGAACGCATCGTTCTCAAGGCGAGGACCATCAGGCTTCCGAGCAACACCACGACTGCGGTCGCCATGAAGCGATGCGAGAACTCGATCATCTGATGGACGTTCGTGACGTCGGGTAGGACTCGCCCGGAGCAATCGGGCCACGAGCTTCCACAGCCCAGACCAGAACCGGATGCGCGCACCAGGCCTCCGATGGCGACCAGGAGGATGGTGGCGCCGGTCGAGACGAGCACCAGGCGCCTGAACGTTCCCATGGACGCCCGATGTTACTTGTCGCAAGGGATGACGAAGCATCTGCTAAACGGCACGCAGCACTACCCTTGGTGCATGCAGAAGCTGACCGCTGTCATCGCAGCGACGGTCCTCACGGCGACGGCGTGCGGATCGGGATCACCGCCCCCGACTACCTCGGCACACCCGTTCAACACGCCGTTCACAAACGCGCGCTTCTACCCCGCTGTTGTCTCCTCGGACCTCGCGGTCGGTAACAACCGCGTATTGATCGGCATGTTCAATTCGCACGACGCGCCGATCGGTTCCCCACAGACGAAGATGCGGGTCTCGTTCTACAACCTTGCCGTTTCGCAGTCTCAGCCCGTGACGACCAAGGAGGCTCGATTCGTGTGGGCGATCCACGGCGTGCGGGGACTGTGGGAGGCAGACGGAGTGCGTTTCGACGATGCGGGCCAATGGGGGGCCGCGGTGACGACGTCGGGAGGCGGGATCGATTCGACTTCAAAGGTCAATTTCACAGTCAATGAGGAGTCGATCGCACCGTCTGTCGGTGAACCCGCGCCCGCATCCGATTCTCCGACAATCGGAGACGTTAAGAACCTGCAACAGATCACGACGGACCGGCACCCAAGCAAACGGTTCTACAAAACCTCGATCGCACAAGCGATCGCTCGCCACGAGAACTTCGTGGTCGTCTTCGCGACCCCGAAATACTGCACGTCAGAGGTGTGTGGTCCGACATTGGAGCTGGTCAAGCGCATTGCGCCCGAGTTTCCGAAGCTGACCTTCATCCACGTCGAGGTGTACACGAACCTGAGCAATCCTTCGGCGCTGAAGCCCGCGCCGGCGGCGGTTCAATGGCGGCTTCCGAGCGAGCCCTGGACGTTCGTCGTCGACCGGCACGGAACGATAGCCGCCCGCTTCGAAGGCACGATGCGCCCGTCCGATCTAAAGGCGGCCATCAAGAACCTGTAGAAAGTCGCTGTGCATTCTCTGGATGATGGCGACGCGCTCCACCACGAGATCGATGCGTCGCTCTACCGCTTGCTGCAGCGCTATGCGCTAGAGATCGCAGACGCGGCGGAGCTGATCGATGCGATCCGCTCGATGCTGGGGGCCGGCGGGAAGCGGCTTCGTCCGGCCTTCTGTTACTGGGGTTTCCGCGCTACCGGTGCTTTCCATTCGCAGGAGATCGTCAATGCTTCGGGCAGCCTCGAGCTCCTGCATTCGTTCGCGTTGATCCATGACGACGTGATGGACTCGGCTTCGACGCGGCGCGGGCGCCCCAGCATCAACGCGTCGAACGGAGATGCGTTCGCGATCCTTGCCGGCGATCTCGCGCTCGTCCTCGCCGACGACGCGTTCATGTCGTCGGGATTCGCAGATGGAGGCATCGCCCGAGCGTTCACCGCCTACTCGAGGATGCGTCGGGAAGTCATCGCGGGGCAGCTCCTAGATATAAAGGCCGAGGCGCGCATCCCAACGATTGCGGAAACGCGCCGGATCGCACTACTGAAGTCCGGTAGGTACACGGTCTCGGAACCATTGGTCATCGGCTGTGTTCTCGCTGGCGGCCCGGAGGCAGTGCAACAGCAACTCTCGGCGATCGGTGACCTCGCGGGCGAGGCGTTCCAACTGCGAGACGACGTGCTCGGGACGTTCGGCTCCGAAGCCGAGATCGGGAAATCCATCGACTCGGACATCCGGCAAGGCAAGCGCCACTTCTTGTTCGCGTACGCTGCGGACACGCTGGAAGCGTCTGAGCGTGCAGCGTTCCTAGCAGATTGGGGACGTCCAGATCTAGGGACAGAGGAGATCGAGCGTCTTCGAGGTGCGCTCGAACGAACAGGAGCCCGCGCGGCCGCGGAAGATCTCATCAAGCAGCTTCATCGGGAAGCGCAGCGCCGGCTTGCTGAGGCCGAGATCGACGCGGAGGCTCGTTCGGCGATCGCGACGCTCATAGATCGGGCGATCTTGCGAGAGCAATAGCACTACCGCGTCTCGGCCGCGGTGGCCGAAGGCGCTAGGGAGGGTAGGAAAGCCAACCTCTGCGGCGGGTGACCGCGCGATGGCCCAGAGGAAAAGCTTGTTGTGGGAATATTCGAGCCGGTCGCAACGACTTCGTTAAGGAGAGACGTGGACCCCGAACAGATCTATCAAGAAGTCCTGCAAGAGGAGCAGCAGAAGGGCAGCCACCCATCTGTCGCCGAGGGCCGAGCGAAAGCCGCTCGAGCCAGGGCCGAGCACGGCTCGCCCCATCCGAAGGAACCGAAGTGGTGGCCGGGCGCCCAGCCGCATCTCGAAGGAGGCGCCGCACCGGCCGAAGAGCCCGCGGCCCCCGAGCCGGAGGCCGCTCCCGAGCCGGAGCCCGCTCCCGAGCCGGCCGCCGAAGCACCGGCTCCGGCAGCCGTGGACGCTCCTGCCGCCGAGGCTCCCGAGCCCGTCGCAGCCCCCGTCGAGAGGGCCGTAGAGCCGGCATCGCAGCAGACGACTGAAGCCCCGCCGCCCTCTGCCGAGCCGGCGCAGCCCGCCGCGGCCGTTGCGGCTGCTCCTGCACCAGCGTCGGCAACGCAACCTGCACCGAGCATG
>JALZGD010000185.1 GCA_030861205.1 Actinomycetota bacterium | reverse complement strand
CAGCACGACGCGCGGCTTGGGATGGGACCGCTCGTACGCGGTCACGAGATCGGCGAAGAAGTCGGATTCGAACGACAGAGGGACCGTGGTGAGGTTCGCGCCGGCGAGGATCATGGCGTAGGTGTGTATGGGGTACGTCGGCTCGGGAACGAGCACTGAATCGCCGGGCTCCAAGAGCACCCAAGCCAGGTGCGACAGACCTTCCTTCGCACCGATCGTCGCGACTGCCTCCGTGTCTGGGTTCAGCTCGACCCCCCACGCCCTCTCGTACAGGTCGCAGATCGCGGATCTGAGCTTTGGGATCCCGCGCGACGCGGAATAACGATGGTTGCGCGGGTTGTCGACGGCCTCTTTGAGCTTTTCGACCACCGCGTCGGGAGTCGGGATATCCGGGTTCCCCATCCCGAGATCGATGATGTCTTCCCCGGCGCGGCGCGCCTGCATCTTCAGATCGTTGACGATCGAGAACACGTACGGGGGAAAACGCTCGATGCGACGGAACTCCATCGACTTAACCTACCGGCCCCCGTCCTCCAGAAGATCGCTAATCGTTCGGGTCGTCGAGATCCGGCGTGTTGCCGTCGAGCCGTTTGAGATCCGAGACTGTGAGCTTCCCGTCGACGAGCTCCGCTCGTATCGAGACGGCTTGGCCGTTGCCGAGCCCGCGGATGCGAGCCGACTTCCTGTCGTCGTAACCGAGAGCCTCCGCCCCCAACCACCGGATGGTCCCTCCATGGCTCACGACCACGACATTTCCATCGGGGTGGGCCTCGACGACGTCGGCGAGTCCCTCGAGAGCGCGCGCACGAACCTCCGCCGGCGACTCTCCCCCCGGTCTCGCGCTGTAATGCCTGGCGGGCCCCCACAGGTCCGGCCACCTCTCTCTGATGATCTCAGTGCTCAGCCCGGTCCAGTGCCCCTGCTCTATCTCGCGAAAGCGAGCATCGAGTTGAACCTCGAGCCCATGGCGGTCCGCGATCGCCTGCGCGGTATCTCGAGCACGCTGAAGGTCGCTCGCGTAGACGGCATCCAGTTTCATCGCGGCGAACGACTCCCCTGCGTTGAGCGCTTGCAGGCGGCCGTCTTCGTTCAGCGGGACGTCGGCTTGCCCTTGGGCCCGCTTGGTGCGATTCCATTCGGTCGCCCCATGCCGAACGAGGTAGATCGTCGTCATTCGGGCCGCGCTGTCGCTCTCACAGTCGCTCACGCGCGCGGGCGAGGAGCTCGAAGACGGCAGGGTCCGACGAGTCGGGGGCCGTGCAGATGATGTGTCGGGCACCGGCGTCGATGAAACGCGCTAAGCGCTCGGCGACCTGCTCGGGCGTTCCCGCGATGAAGTGGCGTGGGTTGCGCCCCGCCATCTTCGCGTTGACCTCGTCGTCGTCGGCGCCGATCGCGACCTGGCCCGCCCACGTCAACTCGACCGATCTCCCCTGGGCGTGCTCGACAACCGTTGCAGCATCGCGGGCGAAAGACTTAGGCGTCCCTCCCCATCCATTCCAGCCATCGGCCACGACTCCGGCTGCCTCGAGTGCGTCGTCCGAGCGGCCCGCGATCCACAAGGGCACCCCTCCAACCGGGCTAGGCGACGCGGGCAACGACGAAACAGCGGCGTATGCGTCGTGCTGCGATAGCTCGCCAACGGTCAGAAACCCGCGCACGAGCTCGACCGTAGAGATGAGTTGCTCGATGCGCTTATCCGCTTCCCAATGAGGCAAGCCAAACGCTTCGTTCTCCGCGCGACTGAGATCGTCACCCGAGCCGATTCCAACGATCACGCGGTCGGGGGCGATCGCTGCCGTGGTCGCGATCGTTTTCGCCAACACAACGGGATGGCGCAGCGAGGATCGCGTCACGAGTGTCCCGATGTGCGCCGAGCGCGTCTCGGCCGCAAGGAACGCCATCGACGTCCATGCCTCGAAGATCGGCCGCTGCTTCCCGCCGGACAGCGGCCACAGATGGTCGAAGACCCAGATCGAGTCGAAGCCAAGTGCTTCGGCGCGCCGGGCTCCTTCGACAAACACTTCTGGATCGCTGCCGAATTGCGGGAGCGTTACGCCAAAGAGGGTTTCGTTCATGATGCGTTGAGCATCAGGTAGCGCACGAGAAACTCAGCAACGCCCGCAGTCAAGATCGCAACGTAATACAGGCCCGTGGCGGATTGGATCGACTTTATCCGGACGCATCGCCGTGCCGCCCACACGACTCCGCCGGTGAATGCGACGAGAACCGCCCATACCGAGAAGAACGCGGGGCCGAAGGATTGCCCGAAGCCTGAGATGCCGAGGGCCGCCCCTTCCGTGGACGCATCGAGCAACCGAGAGGCTCCGGCGATTCCCGCGAGGGCCGCGGCGCCTGCGGTGACGAGCCCGACGGTCGTCAATCTGGCGAGCGCCCACGTTTTCAAGCCAGGCTGATTGAGGTACCAGGCCCCCAGCAGCGCCGCGCCTGCGAGCAACCCACCCGCAGCAACGGCGACATTCCATCCGTGGACCGATCCTGCCGAGACGACGAGAGCGGCCGCGCCAACCACCCCGCAGGCGTACCCAACAACTACCCCCGGCACGTCTGTGTTCGAGTACTGCACGAGGACGTGGGCGACCGCGAGGATCAAGAAAACCCATACGAGAGCGTCTCGAGGATGGATGCGCGACGCCTCGACGCCGTGGTAGTCGATCGATCGATAGCTAGCCGCTGTAAGTGCCGCAAGCACCGCTATCGCGTAGGCCGTGATCCTGAAATGGCCTCTCCGGATCACGTCCCACGATTGCGTCCACGCCGCAATGGCGACCCATCCTGCGGACCACTCCAGCAAGATGAGCGCTAGAACTGCGCCCGCGCCCGTCAATTCGAGATACGCGAATGCTTTTCGAGAGCAAGCGCAGCCGCGCCGAGGACACCGGCGTCGTGTTTGAGAGTGCTGACGTCCAATCGCAGCGGGCGACGACGCTGCGCCTGGGTCATTCCGGCGAGCGTGTCACGGGCCGGCCCTAGGTAGGGTTCGCCGGCATCAACGACGCTACCGGTGAGCACGATCGCGTCAGGGTCGAAGATGTTCGCGATATTCGACAGACCGATACCCAGCCACGTACCGGCTTTTCGCAAGATCTCGCGAGCGGTTGGATCCATCTCTCGCGCCGCCTTCGCTACATCTCGGCCCGTTATCTGTCCGGGCGATCCTGCGATGTCGAGGATCGAAGAGGAGGGGTCGCGTTGGACCGCCTCGGCCGCCTCACGCTCGATCGCGCGACCGGATGCCAGCTGTTCGATGCAACCTCGGAGACCGCAACCGCACTGGGGCCCTTCGCGGTCGACGACAACGTGGCCGAGCTCCGCGCCGGCTCCCGTCGAGCCGCGCATCATGTGACCGTTCACGATGATGCCGCTTCCGATCCCGGTTCCCAACGTCAGCATCACGACATCGTCGAGTCCCTTTACCGACCCGAACCTTCGTTCCCCCCACACCGCCGCGTTCGCGTCATTATCGACCGCACACGTAAGACCGAACCGCGCAGAGATGGCCTGTTCGACATGTGGATCGTCGTAAACGAGGTTCGGCGAAAAGGTCACCGAGCCTTGCTCGAAATCGATGAAACCCGCGGCTCCCACACCTATCGCGACGATCCGCGCAGCATCTTTGCCCGACTCCAGGAGCTCGTCGGCTACCGAGAGGATCGTTTTGGTCCCCGCGGTCGCATCGGTGGGGCGCTCCGCTCGCATGACGATCCCACCGTTCTCGTCAACGATGGCGCCCTTTGCCCCGGTACCTCCGATATCGATGCCGATGGCAGCGTTCGGGCCGCTCATGCGCGTGTCATCCCACATCGATCCTGCGGATCGTCGGATGAGATTGATCGCCGCCTTCGTCCTCGGAAGCGGGAGGTCCGATGACGCCTTCAGCTTCCTGGAGCAACAGCCCCGCCACCGTGATCAGCTCGCGAGCGACGATCGCCAGGTGGTCGAGCACTTCGGGACGCGTTTTGCGCACGACTGCGATCGCGGAGCAGAACGGGCAATACGAGCAATCTGACCCATGGTCGTGGGATCCTGCGAAGAGATCGCGGTAGCGCGCGGCGCGCTCAGAATCACTCATAGCTGCCGCTGAAAACTACCTCCAAGCGCTCGCTTTCGAGACGAGCGGTGCTGATCTGCCGCATTGCCAGCACCTTCGGCAGCATGACGGTTCGACGGTAGTGCCCGACCTTGACGAACAACTCCTCCCCTTTCGCCGAAAGCTCGAGGTCGTCTTTCGACGTCAGCGGAAGCTTCAGCACGAGTCGGTACGAGTCACCTTCCTTGGATATCGACATCGGGTCGTCGTCGTACAGCACGGCTTGTGCGTCCCTGCCGTCGTAGATCTCGGAGCCAAGCGCGCCGAGCGCATCCGCGCCTGCAAGCTCAGTGTCGTGCAAACGTGCCGTAAGGACCGGCACTGGGTGGAACGACGACCTGATCGTCGTCAGGTGCTGTGATTGCAACTCCTTCCATCGCGCGAAATAGGGGTCGGTGACCTCATCCGGCAAGAGACGGTTCGCGACTATCGCGTCGACCCTGTATCCAAACAGGTTGAGGTAGGTGAACGTTCGTTGCGCCTCCGCGATGACCATGCGCTCGGGGTTCACGACGAGCCGAACGGTTGTGTCGCGTGAATCCGTCAGCACACGGCGCACGCCATCAAGCTTTTCGTAGAACCTTTTGACGGCTGCGTACACGTTGTCGTCGGGGAGAGGCAATGTCGTGATGCGCCGAGCGACCGGGCGCAGCGCGCCCATGACGCGGCGTTCGATCGGGAAGATTCGGTCCATGTACCACTGGATGATGTCTGGAAGCGACAACAAGCGAAGCGTTTCCCCCGTGGGCGCGCAATCGATGACCAAGTCGTCGTACGGGTCGTCGTCGTGATGTCGTTTCACATCTGCCAACGCAAAGAGCTCGTCCAGCCCAGGGATCACCGATAGCTCCTCGGCTTCGACCTCGGCTAGTCCGGCCCAGTTGAGAACGGCTACCGCGTGCTGCTGGATCTCACGCCAGTTCTCTTCCAGACGCTTCTGAGGATCGATCTGTTCGGCCCACAGGTTGGGAGCCACCTCTGTAGCGTCGCTCGTTAGCTCGGTGACGAACGCGTCGGCGATCGAATGGGCCGGATCGGTCGACATCAGCAGCGTTTTCCGTCCCGACGCTGCGATCCGAAGTGCCGTCGCCGATGCGCATGTCGTCTTTCCCACGCCGCCTTTGCCGGTGAACAGGATCACGC
>JALZGD010000184.1:4093-5280 GCA_030861205.1 Actinomycetota bacterium | reverse complement strand
TGCAGTTGCGTGCTCGTGGTGCCGCCTCCGTCCTTGCCACCGCCCTTCGACGGCGGGCCCGGCTTGTTGCTCGGCTGCTCGGTCCCGAAGAGCTGACTCAACGCGTCTTGGAACGTGTTCCCGATACGGTGTCTTGTCCGAACACGACGACGACCCGCTTCAGCTCGGGGTTGCCAACGTTGGTCGCGGTCACGAAGAGCGGCTGCACGTAGAGGATCGACGAGCTGATCGGTAAAACGATCTGAGATCCGAAGATGACGTTCGATTCCCCGCGGCCGAGAAGCGTCAGCTCCGCCGAGATCTTTGGATCCTGTTTGATGAGGTTGTTGATCTGAAGCGGCGAGAAGATCACCCGTGACCGCGGGAACTCGAGGACATTCATGTCCCCGTACGAACCGGGGTCTGACCCAGCAGTGAAGTAGGACACCATGTTGTCGCGGCCCCGCGGTGTGAATGCTCGCGTAAGCAAGAACTGCTGTGACTGCCCTGGGAGATTGATCAACAGGTACGTTGCGGGGAGCTCGGTCGGTTCCAGGGTTGGATCCACCGCAAAATCCGAGCCTGCGAGCGGGTTCGCGGCTACCGACCACGCGTCTTCCTTCTGATAGAAGGCTGCAGGGTCGGTCATGTGATAGGTCGTGTACACCTCGGACTGTATGTCGAACAGGTCTTCTGGATAGCGGAAGTGCGCCTGGAGATCTGCCGAAGGCGTCCCGGCAGTGAAGAGTGAGGGGAAGACCTTTTTCCACGCTTGGATCAGAGGGTCGGTCGGATCGACGACGTACAGCTTCATCTCTCCGGTGTACGCATCGACGACGACTTTGACCGAATTCCTGATGTAGTTCACGCGCCCGCGCAGAGATCCCGAGAGTTGTGGGTCGATCAAAGAGGTTGCGTCGAAGCGTTGGGAATACGGGTAGTAGGGCGTCGATGTGTACGCATCGAGGATCCAGTCGAGCCGACCGTCGACGACGGCCATGTAGGGGTCGTTGTCGAGAGACAAGAACGGGGCGGCCCTCAGCACTCGGTCGCGGACGTTCTTGTAGATCATGATCCTCGAGCTCGAATCGATGAGGCTCGACAACACGAGGTTGGGATCGCCTTCGCGGATCGCGAACATCACCCGGCGCAAGAAGCTGCCGACCGGAATGCCTCCGGATCCCGAGTAGCTCGTGTGCTCCACGCCA
>JALZGD010000184.1:0-4083 GCA_030861205.1 Actinomycetota bacterium | reverse complement strand
TTGAGTCGACGACGGAGTACTCGCTCGGTTTGAACGACTCGCCGTAGTAGATGCGCGGTTGCGTCGGGTTGAGTGCTTCGGCGCCCGGCGCCACCGTTCCGGGCACGTCCGACACGAGGAACGACGGTTGCCCCTCGGGGGTGGAACCGTTCGCGAGACTCGCCACCAGTCCATAGCCATGCGTGTACGCGAGATGCAGGTTCGCCCACGTCTTCGAGCGCGGCTGCAGGTCTTCGGGGTCGATCTCGCGGCCGGAAACCAAGACCTGTCGCGTTTGACCCTCTACTTGATAGCGGTCGACATCGACGTCCTTGAACAAGTAGTAGGTCCGCAACGACTGCAGTTGTGCCAGTGCCTGCTGTTCGACATTGGGGTCCCACAACCGGACGTTGCTGAGCAGAGACTCGTTGGTCTTGACGTCGCCGGCAGTGAGCGACGTGTTCGCATCGAACGCTTGACTTTTGACATCGGTGAGATCGAATCCAGCGCGCGTCGCGTCTAGGTTGCGTTGGATGTATGGCCGTTCACGTTGCGACTCCTGCGGCCGCACCGAGAAATTCTGAACGAGGAGGGGGAACAAAGCCCCCGCGAGCACAGACATGAGAACCCAGATGCCGACCGCCGTAACCGGAAGCGAGAGCCGGCGGAAGCGGATATTGGCGATGAAGAGCCCCGCCGAGACGACAGATATCGCAGCAAGGAGCGTGAGAGCGGGCAGATGCGCATGCACGTCGGTGTAGCTCGCGCCGTCGACTACCCCCCGAGACGAAAAATCGAGTGAATAGCGCCCGAGCCAGTATTGGACGGCCTTCACGAGCGCGAGGAGCCCCAGTAGCACAGAGATGTGCCCGAGAACGGCAGGAGCAACGCCGCGCAGACCGCACTCGGGAACGATCGCTCCATGGAAGTAGTGAGCAGCGAGCGACAGCAGAACTGCCGCTATCAACGCGAACCACAGCCACTTGAGAACCGAGTTGTAGAAAGGCAGCTGGAACACGTAGAACCCGACGTCTTTGTGGAATTGCGGATCTTTGACGCCGAAGCTGACTCGGTTCGCCCACAAGAGGAACGTCTTCCACGACGCGGTGGCACCGGCGCCGGCAATGAAACCGACGAACAAGGCCACTCCCGCACGGATCCAACGGAGATAAGGACCGATGAGCTCGCGATAACGCTCCACGGGATCTACCCGCCGCGCCCCTTCGATATGAGGCGCCACATACGTCGGAGCCATGCGCGCCGCGAGGATCAAGTTCAACCACACGATGAGCGCGGTAACTAACCCGACGACGAACCCGACGCCGAATTGGCTGCGCAAGCTGGTCCACAGGACGGAAGAGAATCCGACCTCTCTGAACCACAGCACGTCCGTGTAGAAACGGGCGAGGCTGAAAAGGATGACCATGAACGCAACAACCGCGGCCACGATCACGATCCGCGCACCGCGACGTCGGCGACGCCTGTCGACCAGCATGGGCGCAGAGTAAAGCCTGCGCCCGCTCTAAGGGGGGTGAGCTCTAGTGGATCAGCGCGCTGCGAATCTCTTCGATCAGATCTTCAGGACGGAACGGCTTTCCGACGAAACGAGCTCCCGGCCACTCGCCGCGCTCGCCGGAGGACATGCCCGACATGACGAGGACTGGGATCGATGACGTGCGTTCATCCTGGCGTAATGCCTGTAAGACGGCCTTGCCGTCCATCTTGGGCATCAAGTTGTCGAGCAGGATCACATCGGGATGCTTCGTGCGGGCCAGCTCCAGCGCTTGTTCGCCGTCACTTGCCATCAGGATCTCGAAGCCTTCGTCTTCGAGCAAGAACTCGATCGTCATCCGCACGCCGGCGTCGTCTTCGGCAACAAGAACAACGGGGGCGGCCATCGGCCCCAATGTATGCGGCCGGGCCGAGGCCGTCTATCGCGTCTACTGAGACAAGACGTCGTTCAAGATGCCGCTCGGCGAGGGCCCCGGGAAGATCGAGGGGACAGAGCACCCGATGTTGTTACACGCAGTAGGGCTCGGCTCCGGCCGCGGATTCCCACCGCCGCCGCCGTCTCCAGTGTTGCCGTCATCGGCCGGTGGATTGTCTCCACCCGGGCCGGGGCCGGTGGCCGGGGGCCCGGCGGCGGAGCCGGTCTTGCCGCTTCGCGCGCTGTTCGCGGCTGCAACGGTGAACGCAGGCGCTTGGCCGGATCCGCCCGCGACGGCCCCCGTTCCCAGCACGACGTCCTGTAGCGAGGCAAGAAGGGTGTGGAACTGGACGCGCATGATCGCAGCGACCACCGCCCATCGCGCCCCCGAGTCGAACAAGTGGAATGCCCTGCGAAGCGCCGTCTTGAACGGAAGACTCTTCGCGCGCAAAGCGATCTCGAACGCGGTCAAGAGGTCCGACGTCTTGCGTTGCAAGTAGTGGGACACAGCCGAGACATCTTTGTTCCCGGCGAGAGCCTGGAAGTAGGCGAGATTCGGACGCGACCGGCCAAGCTGGCGCTGCAGTCCCGTGATCAACGGCGTCAGGCTCTGATCGAGGCTGACGACATCCTTGAGGTACGTGGCATCCCATGGATCGTTGTCGTTCAAGCGATAAGGCTGAGCGGCTCTGAGCGCGCTTGCGGCCGAGGCAACTTGGAACAGCGGCGGCACGGTAACGCGAGGTTGACCGGGGGAGAAGAGCCTCACTGCTCCCGAGTAACTGGCGGCGCGCGATGACGACGACCCTTGATCGATCCGAACCTGCGCGTGTGATGCCTGAGCCTCGATGCCGGAGAACGTGAGCTGCATCGGTTCCGAGATGTCGGCGAGCACGCTTCCCGTGTTCGCGACCTGTATCGAATGAGTCGTAGTGATGCGGACCTGGCTGTTCGGAGCAAGCATGACGGTGCGATCGCCGACAAGCCTGAGCCGAGCACTCGAATGACCCAGCGTCTCGACGACGTCCCGCGCTTGCAGCGGCTCCTTGTCGCTCACCGAGATGGTGTCGGAGGCACGCAGGATCCGAACGTGGCCACTGAGACGCTTCAGCGTCATCTCCGCGAGTTGGTCGCCGTTCGAGAACGGCCAGCAAGCCGTGCCCGCGAATAACGCAAGGACGACGGGTATCGCGATCTTTCTCGTGCCCGAGAGTTTGGTCATTTACCGCCTCTGCCGATCCGTGCCATCCAGTATTGGGCGAAAAAGGTGGAAACGGAATGGCCCGTTTGGACTAGTTACCGGCGTGAACGCGTTCCTTCGTCGACGGTCGAGTCCACTTTGACGGTGCCCTCGTGGGCGTCGACGATCCGCTGCACGAAGGCGAGCCCCAGCCCCAACCCACCGTACGAGCGGGTCTCCGATCCGTCGAGTTGCTGGAAGTCCGAGAAGATCTTGGGCAGATCCTCGGGCGGGATCCCGATCCCCTGATCGGCTATCGAGACCTCGACCGCCTTCGGACGACCTCGAGCCTTGCCGTTCCCAGTCGCGGCGTGCGCCTCCACGGTGATCTGTCCGCCCTGTGGCGAGAACTTCACGGCGTTGTCGAAGATCTCCTCGAGTGAGCGCTTGAGCAGGCGTTCGTCGCCGATCACGTTCGGAAGCTTGTCGTCAACGGCGGCTATTACCTCGTGACGCGGAGCGCGCTTTCGGAACTGCTCTGCCACCGCGTGGACCAGCGACCCGATGTCGATCGACGTCGTGCGCGGGGCCATCCGCCCCGCCTCCATGGCGGAGAAATCGACCAGCAGCTCGACGATCCGCTCGAGCCTCTGGGTCGATTCCATGATGCCCTTTGCGAATTGCTGCGTCTTTTCGGCGGGCAGCTCTTTACGATTCAGGATCTCGGCGTACCCCTTGATCGGCGTGAGCGGCGTTCGCAGCTCGTGCGAAATGTTCGAGAGGAACTCGGTCTTCATGCGCTCGATCTCGCGGTCGCGCGTCATGTCGCGTAGTACGGCGACGCCGCCCGCGATCTCGCCGACCTCGTCGTAAAGAACTGCACTCGTCACCGCGACGGGAACCCTCTCGCCGGACGCCTGCTTGACGAAGATCCCCCCGACAGAGCCTTCCGAGAGCTCGAAGATCGGGAGGGTGACCTCTTCGTCCTGAGTTCCGA